>CATPCK010000801.1 GCA_955652655.1 uncultured Ktedonobacteraceae bacterium
GCGCAGCCGCGGACTCCCAGATCAATAAAAAAATGCTGAGCGACGTGTCGCGAAGCCACTATCAAAATAATAGAAACCCTGAATAATTGCACATTGTTTCTAACCGCTCCATCCGCTATAATTCCATATACAGAAACCTTTGGCAGCAGCTCGTGCCGCGTGCACACAGACAAGCAAAACCGCATATATTTCGCAACGACACCATCTTACAGGGGGAAAAAGGGGATGTCTCGTAACACCATTGATGTAATGGGCGAACCCAAAACAATCTTTAATTGGATACCGGGTGAAATAGTGGTGATCGTACGACTCCCTAAACGCCCACCAGACGATGAGCTGAACACGCTTGTCGAACAGGTGCGTAAACAGCTAAATGTCATCCTTCAACCGCGTGACCTCACCCTGGAAATCTATGGCACCCGTGGCCGCTGGCTGGATGAATCGTATGCCATGCCTCCTGTACGCCGCTGTGCCTTTATATTTGGATTGCATCGACAACAGCCCCTCGTTGCTATCTTCTTTCATGCTCGCCATGCAGACCCGGCCGTCGATGATCCCGCCCCCATGGCCCTATCATACCTGCAGGGACAGCTTGAACGGCTGGCGCAGGCAGGCCTGCACGTTCTCTCTGCCATGCCCAACTGGCTCGTCACTGCCGCTCCTGTTCTCTATGGCGATGGCGGGCCGGCTTTACCCCCCAGGCCATCACCCAAACTCGACTTTGCCGCTGCCGGCAATTCCCCTGTGGGCTGGCGCGTCTCAATCCTTGACCAGGGAATACCACTGGATCCCAATGGCGCGCAGGAGGTCCTGGTTGCCATACTGGATACCGCCCCCCATCCTGACCGCTTGGAGCGTGCCTGGCAGCGTCCTGAGTTTCGCCGCAACTGGCTACTGCAGCGCCTCGCTCACAATCTACAAAGTGCGAATGGCTCTTTCGAGATTGAACATGATCGCTATCCCGTCACTACCGATGTGCGTACAGGACGAGATTTTCAGCATAATTCCTGGTATCATTCCATGCCTGATCACGGCCTCTTTGTGGCCGGTCTCGTCCGCGACATCGCCCCTCGCGCTCGTATCCGTTTAATTCGTATTCTCAACGACTTCGGCGGTGGTGATCTGTACGCGCTCTTCGCCGCCCTGACGGACCTGGAGCAAGAGCTCGTCTCGGGCTCAATTCGCCACCTTGTCATCAACCTTAGTCTCACCATTATGCCCGATATTCGCCGTTTGCCCTACATATGGTTCGACCACCGCCAATGGCCTAGCACGCAGCTAATGGGCGCCATGCGTGTCCTCACGCATATTGAAGAGGGGCTGCGCCTGCTATTCGAAAGCCTGTTTGCCCACGGAGCGCTCATTGTAGCAGCCGCAGGCAACGACTCATTGCCTGCCAATGAGAAGGGACTGCTTCCTCGTCCACCTCGTGCCCCGGCGCGATACGAGACAACACTCAGCGTCACCTCGGTCAATAGCCAGTTCGCTCCCTCGGCCTTTGCCAACGCGGCCAGCCTGCCTCACTATAACTCCGGTGTGGCGACCTTTGGTGGGGACGCCTTTGGTACTCTCGATGCCAATAGATGGCCCGACGCAGTGCGAGGCCTCTTCATCTCCCGGGCTTTTCCAGGCGGTGAGCAGAACACATCCGGGTGGGCAGACTGGTGTGGCTCATCGTTTTCTACCCCCCTCATCAGCGCACTTGGAGCTCATCTTATTGCGCAAGGCTGGTCGGCCACCAATGCCATCAACCGTATTGCCATGGGCCAGGATCAGCACGCCGAGAATTTCTTCGGCGCCAGCCCCGACGCTCCCAGCCTCCTTGCGAACACGGTTCGCGTCCAGCAGCGCTTCAAAGGCTAGAAGACGTTAGCCCGTTAGATTGGAGTCATGATCCTTAATCGGTTGCACAAGTACCTTGTCGATGCGCCTTCCATCCATATCCACAACCTCAAAGCGGTATCTATCCCATTCAAAATGATCGGCGGTAGTTGGAACACGTCCAAGTTCTACTAATACAAAGCCTGCTAGCGTCTCGTATTCTCCTCTATCCTCTTCGGGCAGCTCCCGAATGTGCAGAATATCTTTAAATTCATCGATGGGCAACATGCCATCAAGTAACCATGACCCATCCTCGCGCTGAATCGCCTGGGGATTTTCCAGATCGTCCCGTGAAGTGATATCCCCCACAATCGCCTCCAGTATGTCGTTCAGCGTTATCAATCCCTGAATATCCCCATACTCCTGAATTACTAATGCTGCTTGTTTACCTGTTTTCTTGAACATCTCCAGCACCTTTAATGTGCTTGTACTCTCAATAACATATAATGGTTCGTGCAGAGCCGATTTTAAGTCAAGCGATTGGCCCGCCATACATTGCAGTAACAAATCTTTCACGTGCACCATGCCAAGTACATTGTCGAGGCTCTCCTGGCAAACGGGGAAGCGAGAATAGTTACTCTCACGTATCGTTTGACGTATTTCTGGCGGTGGATCTTCTTTGTCAAGCCAAACAATATCAGGCCGGTGAGTCATTAAGGCGCTGACGCGCCTGTCGCCCAGGCGAAATATCCTTTCGATCATGTCCTGTTCGGCAGCCTCAAATGTTCCGATCTGCGTCCCTTCCTCAATTAAGACATTGATCTCTTCTTCAGTAATCGGTGGTTCGCCAGATGGCCGCAAGCCTATCAGTCGCAGTATTCCCTCTGTTGAAATACTGAGCAAGTTGATAAACGGAGAGGCAATGGTGGAGAGCACACGCATAGGGGTCACCATTAAGACGGCAACGCGTTCAGGATTGTTTAACGCGATGCGTTTAGGGACCAGCTCACCAATAACCAGTGATAGATAGGTGATGGCTATTACTACGACTGTCAGCGCGATAGCGCTACTATAGGGAGCGAGCCAGGGGATAGCATGTATATACACTGCTACTGCCTCAGCTACAGTTGCTCCGCCAAACGCGCCTGCCAATATGCCGATGAGAGTGATACCAAGCTGAACAGTAGAAAGCAGCCGGTTTGGTGAGTTGGCTAATTCTAGGGCAGCGGCAGCTTTCTTGTCTCCTTCATTTGCCCGTTGTTGCAGTCGAACTTTGCGTGCAGAAACAAAGGCTGTCTCAGACATGGCAAACACACCATTGGCTATGATCAGGAGAATGATAATGACTATTTCAATTGTGGCGAAGGACATTTCTACACACTCCCTCTTTTTATAGCAAGTTGTGCCATATCCGGGCTGTGTATGTAGCAGCCCCTTCATATGCTATCTATACTAACAGAAACGTATCACATCATAAAGATGCTTTTACATAAGCTTTCGTTCGCTGATTCATCACAGTACCCATTTCCACCCTCCTTGACGCTTCACTTTGTATAGTTTATAATACACTCAAACGGAAACATGAAATCGTCCGAAGAGGTTTCTATATTACTTAATTGTTAGAGAGGCAAATTACATGATCGAGCAGAGCCAGCAATCGTCGGTAGAGACCAGCATCCTTTCCATCACGCCTGCGGCATCAGAAAAAGTTCACGAACTGTTGAAGCAGGAGAACGATCCTAGCCTCGGCCTTCGCATCTTCGTCGCTGGCGGCGGGTGCTCCGGTCTCCAGTACGGCATGACCCTCGACGAAGCACAGGATGGCGACACCATCATCTCACAGGGCGACTTCAGCGTGCTGGTAGATGAGATGAGCCTGGGTTATATAAATGGCAGTGAAGTTGACTACGTTGATAGCTTGATGGGCGCCGGGTTTACCGTCAATAACCCCAACGCTGTTTCGAGTTGCGGCTGTGGTCATTCATTCAAAACTGCTGACGGCGGCGGTGAAGCCAGGGGTTGTGGCTGTGGCCACTAATCTTCACATTTGACCGGCGTATGCAAATCTCAACTCACCCAATTCGTGAGAAAAAAGAGGTCTCTCCTTACGTAATATATACGTAGGAGAAGATCTCTTTTGTTGTTCTTTTGGTCCTTCTGTCGCTATGGTGTTTAGCTATTAAAGGAGTGTGCATGAGCAGCAGACGAATTGCTTATCGTCCTCACTATCGCAATTTTCAACCTCAAACACGGCCTTCGCCACGCACTCGTCAAGAATTTTTTCGCCAACACTGGTCCTATCGACGCCTCAATTTTCCTTATCAAAAGCCATCCCTGGGGCAGGGCCTTCTTCTCATACCCATCTATCGCTTCGTCCACAGCATCAGAGCATAACCAGTGCTCTATCCATCTCGTTTCGATGACTGAAATATAATGGCGGGGCTTGCCCCCGCCATCCAATCATTCTTCGACGACTCTCTCTTCTTCACTCGTACTCGTGACAATCGGCTCACTGAGTATTCTCTTCACAAGTCCTGGCATATCGCTGGCGAACTTTGAGTTCGCCACAACGCGCTGTGCCCCTGCCTGCAGCGCCTTTTGCCGCGCCTCGAGGTCCATGTGAGAACCAAATGCCAGCACTGGCAATCCATGTTCGCGCGCTCTCCGTATCGCTCCTTCCCAGTCAACCCCACTGATAGCAGTATTGACAATGGTCAGCATCGGCTTTTCATCCCTTGTTATCCCCAGGCGTTGCTCAAATGCGGCAAGGGAGCGTACTATGGTTACCTCCATCCCGTGATGTCGCAGCGTATCGCGCATTTTCACCGAGAAGAAAAGATCTTTTTCCAGGGCAAGAATCTGTATTGTCACGCTATAAAATCCTCGCTAATCTTCTGAACGCTCCTGCACCGGCCTGCGGAACAGGTCTGCCAACTCCTGGTTGACCACGTCCAGGTTCGTATACAGTTCGCGGTTCAAAATATGATGTGTTCCGGTACAATAGGGCTTGTCACATTTTTTGAAGTGGCTCGTTTCAAAGACCAGGTTCCCGTCTTCAACGGAGGCCCAGATATGCATACGGGAGTAGCCGTCCCCCCATTTCAAGATCAGGCCACCCTGGTATTCATCGAAACGCCCTTGACCGTAAAGGTAATCGCGATTGAACATATACAAAATTCTGCCTAACCTGCTGTCCTCTATGACCTGGGCCGTCTCAGCGGACATCTGCGTCGTTGCCTCCGAGGACAGGTCCTGGGCGGGGATATGCAGGGCTCGCGCTGAATGTTGTTCCTCGCGAATCATCTGTTGAATCATTTCCCCCTCTTCGTCAGAGAGTCCATGCCCTTGCCCCAATATAGGTGACTTCCCCAGCCTCCGTCCGTTGCCCCTGGCATCATTCGCTAATCTATCGTTGTCGGACACAAAAATGCTCCTTGCTATATACTTGCCTGAAGTATCTTCTTTTCGTCTTACTGTATCACGCAGATGTGATCGCTACAAGGGGTACAAATTGTCACGCGCATCTAATTTTTCTACAGTGGGATGGTGGAGGCTTTGGTCAGGAGATTCAACATGCCTCTCAAGAACGCAGCAGTTTGCGCGGCCTGCCTGCTCCCGGAGCCCGCGCCGGTGATCATGAATGTCCCGCGATAAATCGGGGACCTACGTAGGCCTCCGATTTATCGCGGGACCACCCTAGGCGCGCTCGGTGCCGATCAACCGGGCCAGCCCCAGGGCGATCAGGATGATGAGCCCGGTGGCGGCGTCGATCCAGAACGTCTGGATCTGCGAAAGGATCAGGATGTTTTGGACCAGCGCCAGCAAGATGACGCCGGTGAGGGCGCCCACCATCCGCCCGCGGCCTCCTTCGAGGGAGATCCCTCCAATGACGGCAGCCGCAAAGACTGAGAAGATGAGGTTATTGCCCTGGCCTGCGGTGACCGCCACCACCTGCCCAGCCGTCATCAGGCCGGCGAGCGCGGCCAGGAGGCTGGCGACGATGAAAACGCCGATGCGGACACGGTCCACGTGGATGCCCGCAGCCCGTGCCGCTTCCGTGTTGCCGCCGATGGCGTAGATGGCGCGTCCGACCCGGTGATACCTCAGAAAGAGCGCCGAGAGCAAGAAGATTGCGCCGGTGACCCAAACGGAAACGGGCACGCCAAGGAGGTACTGCGAGCCCAAATAGATGTACGCGTCTGGCAGGTGGTAGATGGTGCGCCCACTCACGATTCCCACCTGAATGCCGGTCAGGAGGATCAGCATGGCCAGCGTGAAGATGAAGGCATTGAAGCCCAGTTTGATCACCATGAAGCCGTTAAAGGCTCCGACGACAAGTCCAACCAGCAGGACGATCGCGATCCCGAGAAATGGGTTCCAATTGGTGCCCAGGCCCTGGCCGTCCTTCGAGACGATCAGCCATGCCCCCACCATCGGCGCCAGGCCGTACGTCGCTTGAAGGGACAGATCAAACTTGCCGGTCAGCAGGATCAGGGTCTCGGCCACCACGACGGCGCCTAACGCAGCGGATTCTTGCGCGACGTTGATGAAGTTAGCCGCGGTTAGGAAGGCCGGATTCACAAAGGCGCCAATGACCAGGAGGAGGACGATTACCGGAAGCAGGGCCAGTTCCCGGACCCAGTTGGCCATAATATGCCGCCCATGGCGCCGCAGCGTCCCAGCGGTCGTCTGCCGCGGCTGGTCGACCGGGCGCTCTACTGCCGATTTACTCATCACGATTCCCCTTTCTCATTCCGATCCCCCTCGTGTGGAGACTGGCTCGAGGCCCTCGACAGCAGCAATCAGCTCATGCCGGTCCCAGGGCGGCTGACGATACTCCTTGACCAGTCTACCCTTGACCATGACGAGCAGCCGCGTGCAGATGCGCAGGTCCTCCAGGTCGTCGGAGACCAGCAGCACCGCCGTGCCGCCATCGCGTGCCGCGCCGATCATGTTGAGGAGCGACTCCTTGGCGGCCACGTCAACGCCTACGGTCGGCGTAACCGCGACCAGCACCGCTGGATGACGGGCGAGTGCTCGCCCGACAACGA
>CATPCK010000802.1 GCA_955652655.1 uncultured Ktedonobacteraceae bacterium
AGCGGGCCGGTCGACGTCTTGGGGGAGGTATCCGACTGCAAGAGCGATTCGTAGAGCGCTCGAGTGACCTCACTGGGCTCCGTCCCCAGTTCGCGCTCCATGATTGTGACGCAGGTATGGTAGACGCGCAGGGCTGCGGCGCGGTCGCCACGCAGGGCATACAAGCGCATGAGCTGCCGATAGGTTGCCTCGTGCAAGGGGTCCTGGCGGAGGAGCTGTTGCGCTGTCGTGATCGCGGCGTCATAGTCACGCTCCTCTTCCAGGATCGCGATCAAGCGTTCCGCAGCCTGGAGAAACACTTGATGCCAGCGATCTCGTTCAGGCAGAATCCACTCATCGTAGCAACTGGGTAACAGGTCACCACGATACAGGTGCATCACCCGCTCGAGTGCCCGCCGCATCGCGGTCGTGTCCTGAACCCGTTTCGCTTGCTCTGCCTGGACCAGTGCCTGTTCAACCTCCAGGATATCAAGGGTCCAGGAGGCATCCGCGCACGCTGGCAACCACTGCAAACTGTGGTTGTCGGCGTGGAGGAAATGGTCGGCGTCCGGGAGGGACTGCCGCAATTGGTATAGCAGTTTGCGCAGATTGGTATGGGCTTGCGCTTCAGTCGAATCGGGCCATAGAAGGAAGGACAGGTGAGAGCGATCCTGGGGCGCATTTCGATGCAGCGTGAGGTAGGCAAGCAAGGATTGTAAACGGGGGACAGTGACCGTTTTCACGGGAGTGTCACCCGACAGCAGCAGGAAGTCGCCCAGCAGATGGATGTGGAGAGTTGGAATCACTAGAAACCCCCTTTTCCTATCAAGAAAGGAGACAACAAGAGATAATGAGGCGTATGTTGCAGCACTGACGTTTCTTTCGCTTTCTTCTCTCAGACCCAAGCAATCTTCTCCACTTCCTTTCTTTCTCAGCTCACCGGTGATACCCAATACAGTACTTTGGATGAGTATATCCCCTGGAGCCGAATTGAGCAAGGGCTACCTATTGACTGCACCAACTGCAAGGCGTAGGCCCTGCCGCCGTTGCCGGCTCCGGTGCCAGCAACGATATGGAAGTCGATGTTTGACTAAACCGACTCTCGGCCACGACGACACCTGGCTTTGCGCCAGCTCAGTCGACTCAGGCCGACTGATAACGCCTCAGATATTCGCCCGTGAGAGAGCCCGAAGCTCCGACCAGTTTTTCCGGCGTTCCGGTGAACACAATCTCGCCACCGTTCTTGCCGCCGTCCGGGCCCAGATCGATGATCCAGTCCGCCTGCCCTATCACCGCGAGGTTGTGCTCGATGACCACCACGGTATTGCCTCGATCAACGATGCCGTGCAGCAGGTCGAGCAACATGTCTATGTCCGACATGTGCAGCCCAGTGGTCGGCTCGTCGAGGATGTAGATGTTGCCAGTTCCGGACAGCTGGTCAGCGAGCTTGATGCGTTGCCGCTCACCGCCGGACAGGGTACTCAAGGATTGCCCGAGCCCCAGGTAACCCAGGCCAGTGTCGATCAGTGAGCCCAACCTGGTGCACAACGCTCGCTCAGAGAAGAAGCCCGTAGCCTCCTCTGCTGACATCTCCAGAACATCGGCGATCGACTTGCCACGAAGCCGGTAGGCCAGCACTGATTCCTTGAAACGACGGCCGTCGCAGCTTTCACAATGAGTCGTTATCGGGTCCATATACGAAAGCTCAGTGATGATCACGCCTCGGCCCTGGCATTCCTCACAGGCACCTTTCGAATTGAAGCTGAACAAGCCCGCATCGACCCCGTTGGCCCTGGCGAAGAGATTCCGAACCGGGTCCATGAGACCGATGTACGTCGCCGGAGTGGAACGGGATGACGTCGGAATCGGAGACTGGTCCACGAGTATTGCATCCGGGTAGATGCTCCAGAACGCCTCCGAGATGAGCGAGCTCTTGCCAGAACCCGCGACGCCGGTGACGACGGTCAGCACACCCGCCGGAATGTTGACCGAGACGTTCTTGAGATTGTGCGGCGAGACATTCTCGATCGGCAATTTCCCCTTCGCTTTCCGGCGCTTATCCTTGACCTCCCAAGCGCGGCGCAGACTGGCCCCGGTGACCGTGTCGGCCGCGCGAAGCTGCTGGTACTTTCCCTCGAACACGAGCTCGCCACCGTGTGCGCCTGCCCGCGGACCGACTTCGACGATGTTGTCGGCGATTTCGATGACGTCGGGGTCGTGCTCGACCACGAGCACCGTATTGCCCTTGTCCCGAAGCGCACGAAGCAGATCGTTGAGCCGCCCGACATCGCGTGGGTGCAACCCGACACTGGGCTCATCAAAGATGTAGGTCAATCCAGTCAGGTCGCTGCCCAGGTGTTTGACCAGCTTCAGTCGCTGCGCCTCGCCGCCGGACAACGTCGAGGTCTTACGGTCCAGACTGAGGTACCCGAGCCCGATCGCGTCCACACGCTCAAGGGCGCCTCTGATCGTTTCTACCAGGGTGGCAAACGCCTGACCGGAGGTATGCGTGAGCAGCTCGATCAGGTCGCTGACCTGCATGCTGGACCAGTCTGCGATATTACGACCGTCGATCCTGGTGGCGAGCGCCGCCGGGTTCAGCCGGTCGCCGTTGCAGGCTGAACAGGTGCCTTCGGAGAGGAACCGCTGCGCGACCTCCCGCGTCTTCTCGCTCAAGGCGGCGACGTCACGCTTGAGATTGCGCCTAGTGAAGTTGTCAACGAGACCTTCGTACTTCAACCGTTGCGTCTTGCCATTGGCGAAGGTGATCTCCACCGTGCCTTCGCTGCCGTGCAGCAGCGTATACATCTCCTCCGCGGTGTATTTGTTCAACTTCTTTGCCGGATTGAGCCGTCCGTACCTGGCATAGAATTGCTAGCCTGGACTGCCGACTGGATATCCCGGCACGAGAATCGCGCCCTCGTCGAGCGACTTCGTCTTGTCGAGCAGAAGGTCGAGGTCAACGCGAAGGGTCTGACCGAGCCCTTCACACTCAGGACACATTCCTTGCGGGTCGTTAAAAGAGTAGAGGGATGGAAGTCCGCTACTCGGCTCGCCGAGACGTGCGAATAGCACCCGAATCATGGAATAGATGTCGGTTATGGTGCCGACCGTGGAGCGAGGGTTTCCCGAAAGCCCCCGCTGGTCGACTATTACCGGAGTCGTCAAGTTCTCGATGGCATCGACATGTGGCCGCTCGTGCTTAGGCAGCTGATTGCGGATGAACCAGGGAAAGGTGGCATAGAGCTGGCGCTGGGCCTCCACCGCGATCGTATCGAAGACAAGGGACGACTTGCCAGAGCCGGACACGCCTACAAACACCGTGATCTGGTTCTTCGGGATACTCAGCGACACATCCTTGAGGTTGTGCTCTCTTGCTCCGCCGACGCGGATATCGTAGGCAATTGTTGTGCCGTCTTTGGAAGTTACCGTTTGCATAATTTTCTCCTTTACGAATCGCCGTATATTTGGATTACCGAAGGCGCAACTGGTTGGACGCTGGACGGGAACCTCGATTACCCGTTCAAGCGTGCCTGTAGGCGTATAGCGCAGGATTCTCGCCCCGTCCCAGCACACGCTCTAGAGATATCCCTCGCTATCGACGGCCAGACTATCAGGATGAAACGGGGCGTCGCGCAGGGAAATCAGGACGCGGCGGTTGGCAATCGCTCCGCCAAGCAGCATCGACTAGCCTCCCAGTAGGTGCGAGAGCAGAAAAGAGAAAGAATGTTCAGCCTATTGAATTGTGCAAAAGAATGGCAGCGTTCATTCTATGATTGATAAATTACAGACAAGGTATTGCCAGCCGGGTCCTTGAACCAAGCTATGTCTGGG
>CATPCK010000803.1 GCA_955652655.1 uncultured Ktedonobacteraceae bacterium
CCATGTTTTCGTCGAGCCAGATGCCGGTGAACATCCCATTACCGGCGCCATCAACGGCGCGCAGAAGTCTGTCTGGTTAGAGATGTACATATTATCTGACCGCAACGTGATTCGCGCCCTGGAGGAAGCGGCGAACAGAGGGTTAGATGTACGTGTCATGCTAGAACCACATCCCTTTGGCGGTGGTTCACCAGCGCGTGCCATAGATCAGTTGAGAGCCGCGGGGGCCAAAGTTCAAGAGAGCAACCCGGGTTTTGCATTAACCCATGAGAAGGGCATGATCATCGATAATTCCACCGCCTACATCATGACTTCGAATTTTTCTCGCGCGGCCCTCGGTAGTTACAGCGGCAGCAGCGGCTTCAGCAATCGCGAATATGATATCGTAGATTCCAATCCACAAGAGGTACAGGCAGTCGCTGCCATCTTCCAGGCGGACTGGGATCGCGTAACAGCGCAGTTCAATGATCCCAACCTCGTCGTCAGTCCCGTCAACGCGCGCAATGCTTTTATCGTGCTCATCAATAGCGCTCACAGCACACTGCTCGTCGAGGCAGAAGAGATGAACGATACGACCATCGAGCAGGCCCTATCCACTGCGGTACAACATGGTGTCCAGGTACAGGTGATTCTGCCCGCTCCCCGTGGCTCTTCTGCTGATAGCAACAGCCAGGGTATCAATACCATTAAGCAGGGAGGGGTCCAGGTACGAGAAGATCCACGACTGTACATGCATGCAAAAATAATGGTGATAGATGGGCAGAAAGCCTTCGTGGGTTCGCAGAATATTTCCACGCAATCCCTCGATCAGAATCGCGAACTGGGCATTATCGTCTCTGATCAAGGTGTCCTGCATACACTTCAACAAACGTTTCAGCAGGATTGGGGCGATTCCCAGGCTGTTTAACTGCAATCATCAATGTAGGAGAAAATGTAGGGGCGGGGTGGTGTGGAGCGGTGTGGGGACCCTTGTGGTCGCCCGCTTGGCATGTACTTGCCCCGCCGCACGTGGTACTATAAGGTAAAAATGGAGGAATGTCTTTCATGGTAACTGAGATCGCCATTTTTACGGCACTTGCAGGCAAAGAGGACGAGTTGGGGCAGGCCATTTTGCGCGGACTTGAGGTCATTCGCCGGCATCCAGAATGTATCTCTTCACGAGTTGAACGCTGCATTGAGAAACCTGGGCAGTACATGCTCATCAACATTCGGACATCGCTAGATGCCCATACCAAAGATTTCAGGTGTGGTCCACTCTTTCCACAGTGGCGAAGCCATATCAACGGCCTATTCGAGGCCAACCCAACCGTCTTTCACTATCAACCATTTTGAAGCAGTGGCATGATTTGCTCACCCTGTTTTAAACTATCTTCATATATCTTCCCACTCCAGAGATCACAAAAGGAATATACAATAGACCAGCGTCTGTAACATTTTCAGGAGCCCTTGTCAATGGACGAACAACAAACGACAGCCAAAAATTATTCGCAGCCTGACGATAATGCATCTCCCTCCCTGGAGGATACCGGTCACAGCGAGGCTGAAGAGCTTGAAGCCCACGTCGCCTCACTGCGCCACAGAATCGAGGAAGCGAACTATCAATATTATGTCAAAGACAATCCAACTCTTACCGATGCAGAGTACGACCAGTTGATGATAGAGCTGCTGCACCTCGAGGAAGAACATCCAGAACTGCAAACGCCCGATTCTCCGACCCAACGTGTTGGGGCCGGGCCTGTCCAGGACGTAGCACAACACCGGCATCCCGTTCCAATGCTAAGCCTGGCCAATGCACGCAACGAAGCAGAATTGCAAGCCTGGCACAAACGCGCGCTCAATATTTTACCTAACGCCACCTTTGAATACGTCTGCGAACTGAAGATCGACGGGCTGGCAATGGCACTGACATATGAGCAGGGCAAGCTGAGCGTTGGAGCCACACGCGGCGATGGCCTGGTCGGTGAAGACTGGACGCCGAATATACGGACCTTACGCACGATCCCACAAAAGCTGCGTGGAGAACAGATACCCGAGAAAGTCGAGGTACGCGGCGAAATTTACATGTCTACCAAAAGTTTTGAGCAGTTGAATGAGCAGATGAAAGATGATAAACTCTTCGCCAATCCGCGCAATGCCGCGGCTGGCTCGCTGCGTCAAAAGGATGCCCGCATTACGGCCACCCGCCATCTCGATTTCTTTGGTTATCAGATTGGCTATATGCAAGGAATGGATTTCAGTTCGCAGTGGGAAGCGTTGCAGTTGATACGTGATTGGGGATTTCCTGTCAACCCATATATTCAACTGGCGAAGTCCCTCGATGAGGTAATGGATTATTGCCAGAAGTGGGAAAAGGAGCGCTTCAATCTCCCTTACGAGATTGACGGTGTAGTTATTAAAATCAATGACCTGGCCCAGCAGCAGGAGTTGGGGACGGTTGCCCGAGATCCTCGCTGGTCTATAGCCTTTAAATATCCCCCGACGCAGGTTGCTACAAAACTCCTCGATATCCGCGTCAACATCGGGCGCACAGGCTCGGTCAATCCCTGGGCGGCGCTTGAGCCCGTCAACATTCGCGGCGTAACGGTATCGCGCGCCGCGCTGCACAACGAAGGAGACGTCCAGCGCAAAGACCTGCGCATTGGTGACTGGGTGCTCGTACAGCGCGCAGGTGAGGTTATTCCGCAGGTGGTCAAGCCTGTGGAAGAACGCCGCACCGGTCAAGAGGAGGTATACCACCTGCCCGAACGCTGCCCACTGTGCGATACTCCTATCTTACGCATTCCAGATCAAGCCATGGCCTATTGTCCAAACGAGGAGTGTCCGGC
>CATPCK010000804.1 GCA_955652655.1 uncultured Ktedonobacteraceae bacterium
ACTCCCATGCCATCGGCTACGCTGAGCGCGGCGGCATTGATCGCTGTACGAAAGTCCTTATTGTGCTGTGCCTCCATGTCAAACTCTGGATTGACGGTCACGATCTGTTGGCATACCTGCGCACAGTCACTGGCTCTCCACTGCGCAATGATCTGCTCGATGCTGTCGAGGGCCTGACGCTGTGAAAGGCGATCAACCCGCACCCCAAGTACATAGGCTGCTTCTGGCGAATAGTGTTGCGACGTAGCGTCTATTTGTGATAACGGCATATTTTTTTACCAGCTGATAAGCTCATTTTCAACATTACTAACGATAATATCGGGGCGCGTCTCTTCTATATAACGGCGTACCTGCCCCAAAATATCTTCTGCGTGCTGCCTACTATTACTCACGCAGCTCACGCCAAGGACGGCTATTTGCCAGAGATCCTGCTCCTCGACTTCGGCAATCGCCACATCAAAGCTGTTACGTATCCTGGCCAAAACAGATTTAATGATCTGCCGTTTATCTTTAAACTATTGACTATCCGGCAAATGTAACGTGATTTGACTTACTCCTATAATCATGGGGCTAGTATAGCATAGATAGTCGCGGTTGTAATGCAGGTGGGACGAGCATAAGTATGTTATACTAGTGGCGCGAGACCCTGTTGTCTATAGTGGAGAAAACAGAGCCTATGGCCACAACTTATACGCCAGGCACACAGGTTGATCATTACGAAATTATTCGTTTGCTGGGGCATGGGGGCATGAATCGGGTGTTTCTAGCGTGTGACGTATCTAATCAACAAGAAGTTGTTCTCAAATTCCCCAATGATGATTTAATTGGCAATATTGCTGTCTTTGAGCGCTACAAGCGCGAGGCTGAGATCGGCAATCGCCTGCATTACCCGCATGTGCAGCAGCTGCTCAATACTGATGAAAAGCGCTCGGAAGAGTACCTGGTGGTGGAGTATATCAAAGGGCAAACCCTGCGCACCGTACTCGAAGAGCATGCCCCCAATCCATTGCCGGTTGCCGAGGCGATGCGCATCACGTTACAAATTTGTGATGCCCTGGCATATTGCCATGAACACGGCATCTTTCATCGTGATATTAAGCCTGAGAACATCATGATACAGGAGGATGGCAACGTCAAAATCATTGATTTTGGTATCGCTCTGCTCGAAGGTGCGCGGCGCGTAACCTGGCGCGGCCTATCCGGTACAGTGGGCACGCCTGATTATATGTCCCCGGAACAGCTCAAGGGCGAGCGTGGGATGGCTGGCTCTGATATTTATGCTGTCGGTGTGATGCTGTATGAAATGCTCTGTGGTCGTACACCATTTGAGGGTGAGAATATCTTTGCTATTATGAACCAGCATATCTCGCAGGATCCGCCCTCGATCCTCCTCACGAATCCGCAACTCTCGCCGGCACTGGCTACCGTAGTGATGCGGGCCATTCGTCGTGACCAGGATAAGCGTTACAAGTCGATGAGCAATCTCCTCCATGATCTGCGCAACCTGGAAGAGGTCAAGCCGGTGCCTTATGAGCCAGAGACACAACGCCTCAACCACTCTGTCCGAATAGCTATCACGGCCACCCTCATTATCATCGCCATTTTTCTACTGATTGGCGCGCTGGGCTTCCTTGCGCAGTTTGCCCATACTGTCGGCCATTAAGATCGCGACCCTGCTCTGGCTACGTTGCAATATACCAGGAGAAAAAGAGGGTACTGATGCAGATCCCATCCCCCCAACCTATCTATATTATTGGCGATATCCATGGCCACCTGAAAAAGCTTGTCAAGCTGATGCAGGATGCGCGACTGATAGATGCTAAACACTCCTGGAAGGCGGGCACAGCTACGCTCTGGTTTATGGGCGATTTTGTTGATCGTGGACCTGACGGCATTGCTGTGCTGGATCTGGTGATGCGCTTGCAGACCGAAGCCGCTGCCGCTGGTGGCTCTGTGGCGTCGTTGCTGGGCAACCATGAGATGATGTTGCTCGCAGCCTATCGTTTCGGCAGGCGCTCAACGGGACTAGGAAGCAATTTTCTGACCCGCTGGAAACAGAATGGCGGAAACCGCAAGGATATCGCCAGTTTGACACTGCGCCACCTCGATTGGATGGCTCATCTGCCTGCAATGGCGCTGGTGGATGATTACCTCTTCATGCATGCAGACGCTCCCTTCTATATCAAATGTGGGCGCACCATTGATGAGGTGAACGCTGCCTTCAACAAGTTGTTAAGACGGAGCGATGCATTAGCCTGGGAAGAAATGTTGGAAGATTTTGCCCGGCGTGGAGCGTTCACGCATGCGACTCATGGCGAAGAGTTCGCCCGCCGCTTTCTGAGCATCTTTGGCGGGCGACAACTGGTACACGGTCATACTCCCATCAGTTCTATGCTGCGCTGCCCACCCGCAAAGGTAGATAGTCCCTGGATATATGCAGGTGGGCAGTGTGTCAATGTTGATGGCGGCATGTTCCTGGGTGGGCCCGGGTTTGTGTATCAATTACGTGTTCCTGGTGGAACAAACACCACTGCATAATATTTTGTATAAATTGCATATCCACGTGGTTGCTTTCCTCAACAACTTATCAAGAAAGCTATTGCATCCCTCAGTAAATTATCAAGAAAGTTCCACTTTTTCTTTGTGATTACTCAGGTGTTACATAAGCGTTGTGCAGTATGCACAAAATACTTGGATTATTTTATCCTATTTTGTATGTAGTACCTTGAGGTTAAAGTGCATATACTTTGCCAAGTAACACCAGCTAAAAAGGAGCAAACAGAACCAATGAAAAAATTAAGCCTATCACTGTTGCCACATACATATGCAGTTTGTCAGTTACATCCCGATAAACACATTCCCTACTGGGCCCTGTTGGGCGACTTTGTCTCGCTTACACGTACAAATGAGGAGCTATCTATTGCCTGCCAACAGGACAATGTTCCTGAAGACATAGAGGCGGAGAGAGGATGGCGCTGTTTGCAGGTGCAGGGAGCCTTCGATTTTTCCGCGGCAGGCGTCCATGCCTCGCTAGCTATTCCACTGGCCGAGGCCGATATCAGCGTCCTGGCGATTGCAACGTATGCAACCGATTACTTACTGATCAAAGAGAAGAATGTAGAACGGGCCCTGCAAGTTCTGGAGGAGGCTGGTCATTACATTGATCACTAAGATGCCTTTCGCTTGTCCATTAACTTTTGCGGTAAAAAAATCCTGGACCTTCAAAAGCCATCTCTTGTTGTGACATCCCTGCTACCTCCTGCTGAACATTTCACCCCTATTGATCTTTCACTCCTCCAATTACAGCCCCTGGGTATTAAGGTTGCAATACTAAGAAAAACACCCACTCGCATGTCTTTCGCCTGAGAGACAACGGTTGAGATTCGACGACTATAGTCACCTCTGGTACAATGTTACAGGATGATTCGTTTTACAAGGAGATAGGTCAAGATGGTAGAAACAAGTACACAGGATGGAGGACGTCCAAACCTTCCTATGGCGGGCATTCCTCAACCGACGCGAGAGGAAGTATTACATCTTCCACGCGTGCATATTTCCTCGCATCCGGTGATGGCTCATAAAATGACAGCCCTGCGCGATAAGAACACGCAGCCACCCGAGTTTTACCGGCTGGTGAAGGAGATAGGCGCGCTGCTGGCTTACGAGGCAACACAGTCTCTAGCTTTGGAGCCCGCACCAATTGAAACACCGATGGCGCCGATGGTGGGACAACGGCTGGCCGGTGGCATCGGGGTCACGCCCATACTCAGGGCGGGCCTTGGCCTCGCAGAGGCATTCCGCGAAGTCATACCGGATATCCAGGTCT
>CATPCK010000805.1 GCA_955652655.1 uncultured Ktedonobacteraceae bacterium
AAACCTGTATTCTTCAGCCAAAATTACTACTTAACAAACGAGTCTATCACAAACAAAGGCGATTAAAAACTAAACTGCACAGAAAAAGGACTATTTGGGGAATAGCAAGCAGGGTTTCATCCAAAAGTACCGGATGAATCTGAAGCATAGACAGTATGCATCTGTCGTATTAAGATATTAAGTGTTTGCGCTGATTTTTACTGTGTGGTAGTTGAGCCATGTAAAATCAAGCAGGCAGCACGAAACGATCAACCTGCATAATACGTTTTAAACTATACATCATATACATATGGAGTGGAAACCTTGCAGCGTTCAAAGGCACACGCGGCCCGGGAACCTGGACCTGGCACGTTCAGAGAGGGAGGAAGAAGGGTGGCTACGATACAATACGATAGAGAAAGGGAGTCGCGCACTATACTTCTTTCATTTGTAAAAAGCATCCAGGAACGCGACATCATCACCTATGAGCATTCAAGAAGAGTAGCGACATATGCTCAACGCCTTGCCCGCTACCTCGGATGGAGCCGGCGCGAGGCATACGATCTGGCTCTCGCCGCGCTTGTGCATGACCTCGGCAAGACATGGATTGCCAACGATATCCTCAACAAGTCAGAAGCGCTATCAAACGACGAACGACGCACGATGGAGCGGCACCCGGCAATAGGTGCGGGTATATTGATCGGCTGCGATGTACACCCTTTTTACGTCGAGACAGTTCTGTACCACCATGAAGCGTGGAACGGTCGCGGTTATCCCACTGGTCTGCATGGAGAAGAGATTCCTTTAAGTGCGCGCATTCTGTCGGTGGCCGATGTCTATGACGCCTTAACTTCACAGCGTCCCTATAAAGTAGCGCTCTCGGATGAAGCCGCTCGTGAGCGCCTGCTGCGGGGAGCATCCACCAATTTTGACCCGACTGTTGTTGTGGCCTTTCTCCACCTGCTAGAAACCTTTCCGAACTTCAGGTTGGCGCAGCGTGTCTGTGCCCTGCCCAAAATCAACCTCCCCGGCCAAAGGTCTCTTTTAGCTGGCATTTAAGCTGTGGCTTTTCGCTCGGTACCCCGTAATCAACTTTTCTGAAAGGACCACCATGCAATTAACACATCGAGCATTGCTCCGATTGCACGTCGAAGCCGTCTGGGGCGTACGGCTTCCCCCCATTGAGCAAAACGATGTCTCGCTTTTGCCAGAGGGCCGCCGGCCGTCCTGGAAGCTCTGTGCCGCCGCAATGGCTGGTGGTCACGTCCATATCTGGAGACCGGATGCCAGCTCATCTGAGCGTGAAGCACTGCTCAAGCGCGCGCACGAAGCGCTGAATTTGCCGCTGACCGTGGTTGCGGCAGCGGGTATCAGTCGCGAGGTTGCTTTTCACCAGGTGGAGCCACCGGCATTGGAGATAGAAACTGCGCGGCGGATGGCACGCCTGCTCACCTCTCGCGATCGTCCACTGCTGAGAACCTTTCAACCTAATTCCGAGGATTACTATCTCCACCCGGATCGACGCCCACTCATCGGCGTCGTCACCGAAGGGCGTTTACTCAGTCTCGCCCATAGCTCGCGTCGCACCTCTGAGGCGTGTGAACTGGGCATTATTACCTTACCAGCGGCACGTCGCAGGGGATACGCGCTCGCCGCGACCACCCTGTGGGCAGCAACCGTGAGCCAGGAAGGGCTTGTTCCAATCTACAGCGCTCTCGTCAAAAACACAGCGTCCCTCAACTTGGCCAGCGCCTCCGGGTATCGCATCTTCGCCCACATAGCGACCGTTAAATAGTGACAGAACGAGCAACTTCCCTCAGATCAAATACAGGTCCATCGCGACAAATCACCTTCATACCCGAAAGAGTCTCGAAACTACAGGAAAGACAGACACCACTGGCACACACAAGCGGACGCAACACAAGGGCCTGCGCAAAATTTCTGCCCCGCATACGCTCAAAAGTAGCATACAACACAACAGCCGTTTCACGTGAAACACTACAACAAGCAGCATCCGCCCATACCAGGTAATCCCCCAGCGCTCCCTGTACTTCTCCCTGCTCTCCAAGGCTGCCATCAGCAGTAATAATATGATACTCGACCTCGGGCGGCAACAACGCCGGTGGATAGACCTCCGCCGCGTTGGAAAAGTGAGCGACCAGCGTTACCGCCAATTCTTGCTCGATAGCGCTCTGTGCCAACAAAGTAATACTCGAAATCATGCTACTTTCGCTGACAAGCAAAAGATTTCGCACCGTCGGGCGCACCTCCCAGCCGTGCCCCAGCGGCCCCAGGATATCGAGCGTCCCTCCCTCTCGCTGCCCTCCCAGCCAGGAGGTACCTCGCCCCTGCACGTGTACCAGCAATGTACACAATCCCAGCGCCGGTCGCACCGAATGGACAAAAAAGGGACGGCGCAGCAGGGGATCGCTTGCCAACGCATGACAACAGCGCACCATACAATACTGGCCAGGCTGTACCGCGCTGGCCAGGGCTGGAACATGCATCTCGATGAGATGCACACCGGCACGAATTTCGTTATTACTCGTAATGGTCGCAGTATACAGGCGCATAAGCTATTCTTTTTAACACAAACATCCCGTAGGGGCGGGTAGTAATCAAGAAATCATCCCTAAAAAGTTGCGCGTCCGCTCATTCTCTGCATGATTAAAAATTTTCTCAGGTGTTCCCTCCTCCACGATAACCGCCTTATCCATAAAAATCACATGACTGCACACGTCACGTGCGAAGCCCATTTCATGCGTGACAACCACCATCGTCATACCCTCTTCGGC
>CATPCK010000806.1 GCA_955652655.1 uncultured Ktedonobacteraceae bacterium
CTATAAGCATACCTGTAATCGTGTTGATGAGGGAGATGGCGTCGGCCCCTGCTGAGGCAGCGGCCAGTGCTGTTGGACGCGCATCCCCGCTATTGGGCGAGAGTTTTACGATCAAGGGAAGGGTGGTAGCACGGCGCACCGCGGCAGTAACGCCCGCGACCGCCTCAGCGCTGGCACCAAAGACGGCTCCCCCCTCCAACACGTTGGGACACGAGACATTTACTTCAATTCCGGCCACTCCCGTAACGCCTTCGAGGGTCTCTGCCAGTTGGACAAATTCGCCGGTGGTCTCACCAGCAATGTTGACGATGACCGGGACCTGCCATGTCTCCCATAGCGAGGCATACCTTTTGATGACTATACGAACACCTGGATTTTGTAGACCAATAGCATTTAACATGCCAGACGGGGTCTCTACTGTACGCGGCTGGGCATTGCCGCCGCGGGCGTGCAGGGTCGTACCTTTGCAGATGATGGCCCCCAACCGTTGTATCTCTGCAATCTTCGCGTATTCGATGCCATAGCCAAAAGTGCCAGCCGCGGTGATGATTGGATTCCTTAGCAAGAGCCCGCTTTTATGGTGTGGTGCCAGCTCGGTTTGTAGGTTCATCCTTCGCTTTTGCTTCTCGCTTCATTCATCAAACTTCGTAGCCGCTGTGCCTCCTGTCTTGCCCGAGTGGCAAAGTCGTGGCTATCGCCAGCATACAGGATGGAGCGAGAAACCGCAAGTATGGCACGTTCACCGTGTTTATCCACACCCGCCTGTACCGATGCTTCCAGGTCTCCCCCCTGGGCGCCTACGCCAGGAATCAGAATGGGCAGGTCAGGGCAGTGGGCTCGAATAATGCGTAGCTCCTGGGGGTAGGTTGCGCCAACCACCAGGCCGCAGTTTCCGGCTTTGTTCCATGTTTGAACCCGCCTGGCTACCACCTCGTAGAGCGGCCTGTGTTGTCTCTCGCCGTCCTGTACCAGCAGATCTTGAAAATCACGCGCACTGGGATTTGACGTGCGGCAGAGCAGGATGATCCCCTTATCGCGGTACGCCAGGAATGGAGCGACACTGTCGTAACCCAGGTAAGGGTTTACGGTCACCGCATCACAGCCATAGATATCAAAAACGCTCGTGGCATAGTTGCGGGCTGTATTGCCCAGGTCTCCGCGCTTGGCATCGACTATCACGGGAATGTGGGCAGGGATGGCCGCGAGCACTTCCTGGAATACCTGCATGCCCACGGGACCCAGCACCTCAAAAAAGGCGATATTCGGTTTGAAGGCGCAGACAAACGCAGCGGTCGCCTCGATGATGGCATGGCAAAAATGAATCACCGCCTTCTCAACCGGCATGTCACGCAGGACAGCCGGGAAAAGTCCAGGCTCCGGGTCCAGGCCCACACAGAGCAGGCTATTCTGTTGACGCGATGCACCGAGCAATTTCTCTAGAAAATTCACGATTTTTTACCTTAAAGGGCCGCTCTTGTACCTGGTTTGACCAGCGGTACACCGGAAGCACACATTGGACAGTCGGCGGGACTGTACGTCTGCGCGGTAACACTGAGCAGGGCACGACAGGGGACTGAGAATTGCCTGGGCACTGTCCCCCCGCTGCGATCAATCAGTACTTCAATGCCGGCAATGTCAGGTTGGTACGGCTCTATAGCGCTGAGCGTCTCGCGCAGCGAAAGGCCCGTCGTCAGGACATCGTCGACAATGAGGACAGGAGCAAACGCGTTGAGCTTGAAGCCGCGACGCAATTCTCGTCCACCACTTGAGGCTACTTCAGCAAGGAGGCAGCGCGTGTCGAGCTGCCGTGCTACCTCCTGCGCTAACAAAGCTCCGCCGGTTGTCGGGCCGATCACCGCTGAGAGCGCGCTCCCCCGGTAGCGCTCTGCTATTTGCCGGCAGAGTTGTTCCGTGACACGCGGCCACTCCAGCAGGCGAAACTTTTCCCAGTATTCGTCGCTGTGCCGTCCCGAACTAAGCAGGAAGTGCCCATTCGAAACCACACCTAGCTGGTGAAAAAGTGCCAGCAATGCTGTCGAGTCCATCATAACAGTTACGGCATGTAGTGGACGCTGTTACGTGGGTACTCGACACAGTTCAGGCAACTCTCGCTGTCGGTGATGAACTGTACCAGCCGCTCAAAACCCATACCGAAACCGGCGTAAGGGATCGAGTCGTTGTCCCGCAGCTTCAGGTACCATTCATAGTCCTCGGCGCTGCCACCCGCTGCCAGCAAGTGTTTCATCGCTTCCGAATGCATCAAACGATGGCGCAGGCGCACAGGGTCCTCCTCCCGTTCAGCTCCACCGCAGACCTCACCCACGCCCGGCAGCAAGAGATCGGCGGCGTTGACGATACGCTCATCCTCGCGATTCTGGCGCATATTGAAAAACTTCAGTTCCAGCGGGTAGTGCGTGATAAAAGTGGGGAACTGGGTCCACTCCAGCAGAGCGATCTCGCGCTTGCGATCCAGGTCGTCGCCCCACCTGGTGGCTATACCCATCTTGTTGAGCTGTTCGACAGCCTCGCTATAGGTCATGCGACGGAAGGGAGGCTTGATGGTCTCCAACATGGCGATATCGGCCGCCAGCATCTCCAACTCTGCACGGCGCGACTCCAGCGCCTTCTGCACCAGCGTACTGACCAGGCGTTCTTCGATATCCAGCAGCGTCTGCAGGTTGCCAAAGCCAATTTCTGGCTCGATCAGCACAAACTCTGTCAGGTGTCGATGATCGGCGCGCGGCTCCGCCCGGTAGCTATGGTTGACCGAGTAGACCCGGCGCAATGTCTGGCTATGCACCAGCGGCTCCAGGTGTAACTGGGCCGTCTGGGTCAAGAAGGCCTTATTGCCAAAGTACTCGAGCGGGAACAGCGTTGAAAAATCTTCACAGGCGCCAGTC
>CATPCK010000807.1 GCA_955652655.1 uncultured Ktedonobacteraceae bacterium
GGTCGAGCCGTTGCCCAGACGCTCATTTGAGAGGCCTATTTATACGCCACCACCCCATACGCCTCCGCGCGCCGCGACACGCGCGAGAAGCCAGCTTCCTACAAACGCCGCAACACACCGCGCGTAACACCGCCACTGGCCTTACTTTCGTTCGGGGTCGCCGGCATAGTGGAAGAGCCGGAACCCCCTTGCAAGAGAAGAGCAGCACTTCTTGACACGAAGTCTGTGAAGTTTGGCCGTTCGTAACGCTTTCCGTAACGCTTTCGTGACGGACAAACTAGTACACTGTTGATTGAAGAAGACAGAAAAACTTCCCATGGGTCGTTGAGTTCTGCTTCCTGTTGGAACACTTTATTTGTAGCAGAAACAAGGAGATTTACTCATGTCCCAGATTACAGACTCTATCAAACAAGAGAACCCGCAGTCACCCACGCGCCAATCACTCTCTGCGCTCAACAAGGTCACCCTCGTGGCTTCGCTCGGCCAGGCCCTGTTCGTCATCGCCAACTTTTTGATCGTGTGGTTGCTCCATGGCGCATTCGTCCCAGAATTTTTCATCGGCATCGTGCCCGCCCTGATCGTGGTCGGCCTGCTTGCCGGTCGCGTGCGCTGGGCTCCAGCACTGGGAGCAGTCCAGGCCCTGTTGACCGCGACCCTCTTCCTCGCAAACCCCAATGCTCAGGATACCCTCACGCATCCGGGGAGTGGCTTCATCGATTTCATTGCGGAGGTGATCGTCCTGGCTTTTGTGCTGATCGTGGTCGTAGCTGGAGTGGGAGCAACCGTTCAGAACTATCGAGGCGGCATGCCTCGTCCACAACGCTGGCTCCAACCATTCCTGACGGGCCTCACGGGTATCGTGGTGGGTATGCTCATCGTTTCGGCCCTGGCCGCAGCCAACCCGGCCACGAGCAGTGCCAGCAGCACCGGCGGCGAAGCAACTGTGCATATGACCGCCCACAGTTTTGCGCAGAATGTGGTGCTGGTGTCCAAGGGCTCCAGACTGCTCATCGTCAATGATACATCGGTTGAGCATATCCTGCAAAATGGCATGTGGACCAACACTACCCCACGCACGATCACTGAGCCAGGCGCACCGGTTGTGCATAACGTGGATATCACGGGAGGCTCGGTGCAGATCGGCCCGTTTACTACGGCGGGCATCTTCCACATCTATTGTACAATCCACCAGGGGATGAACCTGACCATCGTGGTACAATAGGGGTGGAAGAAACCTGCACCTGGGTTGTTGAGATCTTCTCTCTGTCGCAATGATATACGAGGAGCACACCGATGCTAGCGCCACCCGTCACACAGTCACAACCCGTGTCCTCGCGCACGTCTCCCGGACGTGTCCCTCGCAGGTGGTTGACCCTGGCACGCGGCGCATGGATAGTGTGCGCGTTGCTGCTGCTGGCGAACTTTGTGGCCAGCATTCCCGCCTACTACCGGATCATGCGTACCGTTTGCACTCTCCCGAACCAGGTGCCGTGTGCCATGCCTGGCCTGTCCAGCGATACTTCCGGGCAACTCACGCCGGACAAGGTCGCCGCCCTGGCCCACCTGCATCTTTCCCTGGCCACCTATGCCGCCTCGGTAGTCACATTGGATGTAGTGCTGTCGCTGCTGTACTGGGGCGTCGGCCTGCTGCTCTTCTGGCGCAAGTCCGATGAGGGAATGGGCCTGTTCGTCTCGCTGCTACTCGTGCTGTATGGCGCTACAGGTATCCAGGACTATTTCTTAGGTGCCTACGCGCCCACACCGTCGCCCTTGTTTCTCCAAATCTTGCTCTTTCTCATCAGCGCCGCGCAATGGACTGGCCTGTTTGTCTTTTTATTGATCTTCCCCACGGGACGATTTGTGCCACGCTGGTCCTGGCTCATCATCCTGCTTTCGGTCCTGTCGTTTCTGGTTTTCAACCCGGGGCTTTTCCCAGCCTGGGCTCCTGTGCTCAATGCTCCGGTGGTCAGTACAGCCGTCAATCTGGTGGAGCTTGGGGGCCCACTGGCCATCATGGTCTACCGCTACGTGCGCGTCTTTGATGCCGTGCAGCGCCAGCAGACCAAGTGGTTCGTCTACGCCCTGTCCGCTGGCCTCGCCCTGGGCGTTATTATTGCAGCGCTTCCCGCGGTGACGCCAGTTGACTCGCCGTTCCAACTGCTCAGTGCGACGAGCGGGCCGTTAGTCTTAGCGTTCATTCCCCTTGGCCTGGGGGTTGCGATTCTGCGCTATCGCTTATGGGACATCGATGTCATCATCAACCGCACCCTGGTCTACAGCTCCTTGACCGCTCTGCTGGCCCTGCTCTATGTTGGCCTCATCGTCGCCTTGCAAGCCCTCTTCCAGGGGGTGTTCAAACAGAATAACGACGTGGCCATCGTGGTCTCAACGCTGGTCATCGCGGCGCTCTCCCAGCCCTTGCGCCATCGCATACAGAGGATCATTGATCGCCGTTTCTTTCGCCGCAAGTACGATGCTGCTCGCACGCTAGCGCAGTTTAGTGTCTCCTTGCGCAATGAGGTGGACTTGCAGCAGTTGAAAGAGAGCCTGGTGGCGGCGGTCGAGGAGACCATGCAGCCGGCACACGTCTCCTTGTGGATACGCCCTACCAGCCGCGAGAGAACACCGA
>CATPCK010000808.1 GCA_955652655.1 uncultured Ktedonobacteraceae bacterium
CCACCACCATTGTTCTGCCTCTCCACTAATGGTTCTGTTTCCCCCTCCTTAGGTTGATGCCTATTCCCGCCGATTGATCGGCCCTCGGGAGCTGTTCAGCTATCCAGATGAACAAGGTAAAAAGCATAATCCCACCAGATATTGTCTCTCTTGACAGTCAAAATGCTGATATGCAAAAAAGGGTGACTGGAACGTCTATACAGCAACATTCCTATAAGGGAAGGGTGTATGAATTGCTTGTAGGCAATCAAATGGGAACGGGTGGCGATTGCCTGTAGGGGCCGGTTCACCGTGCCCACCGCCGGTTGATCAGCCCCGACACCTTCCTGACGCTCGTTTGCCTCAAACTTTTCATACACTCAAAAGGAAAGAGGAACTTGCGCAATAGTTCAGTTAGTGCGATAGTATATAGGAGAGGAATTTCGGCGATGGATTGTTTAAACTCAATAGCCCCTACAGACGAGGAGCTTATAAGCCTTGCTCTCGACGGGGAAGCTTTGCCCGAGGAAGCCAACACCCATCTTCAGCAGTGTGAAACATGCAAGCAACGACTTGCCAGCTACAAACAAGTCAACGCTTACCTGCTTTCGCATCTCTATCGCAGTCAGTGCCCCTCTGGTGAGCAATTGAGTCTCTATTGTGCCGACCTGTTGCCGGCGGACGAACGTATGAGTATAGCAAGCCACGTCAAAGATTGTCCGCTCTGTGCTACTGAAGTTGAGCAATCGCGCAGCTTTTTGCGCATGGATTTCGAACTTCCTGCGTCCTCCTTTTCTCTTCGCGCTCTTTTACATCCAATTTTTGCCACCCGTGTCATTAGTGCGCAACCGCAATTTGCTGTGCGTGGTGACGCCTCCGCAGCAGCGTGGCCGCGCAAGTACAAGGCCGAATCCGTCGATCTCACCCTTCATCTTTCGCTCACGAGCAGTGGCGAACACATGCTGCTCGGCATCATGACCGGCATTGATCCCACAGAGAGTTTTTTTTTTTTTGATTGTGTGACCTCCGATATCTACACCGCCCCCGGCCCGCTGGTTGCCAATGGCGACAAATCAGCCGCATCCCCACTATTGCGTACACAGGGAGACGACCTCGGCCATTTTGTCTTCAAACCTGTACCTACCGGTCAATTTGTCATAGTTGTCTATTTACCCGATCGCGAACTGGTCATCGAAGACCTGTCTATCGAATAAGTCCGGTATCCCAATTATTTTGTTAAAACTCATTATTAAAGAATGCGTTAGACACCGGGGGCTAACAACGAACATGGATACCGATCTATTTTTACAACATCTACGCGACCTTCCTTTGGAAGAAGGCCGTACCTACATTCAAGAACACATCCTGGAACTATCGGATCATGCTGCCATCGGCAACTTGCTCGCAGACGAAGCGCTACACCTGCTATACACACCTTTTCTCTCTCTCAAGCTAGCTGAACTACTCATTTTCTTTGGTGAGTATGTTCACCACAGCTCTTCACATGCCCTTGGGCTCAAAGCTAAGGGAGATGCACTGATGATGATCGGGCATTATCAAGCAGCTTTAGATGCATTGGACGCTGCTGGGAAAGAGTTTAAGTTATTAGGCGATGAGGGAAATTGGGCACGCTCGCGCATCAGTTGGATTGTTTCTGCTTCCTGGCTAGGCCGGGCGGAGGAGGCGTTAGAGGCAGCGACTCAGGCCCGTGAGGTCTTTTTACGGCTTGGTGAAAACTTTTGGGTCTGCTCTATAGATCATAATACAGCCATGATTTACGACCATCTTGGTCGTTACCAGGAGGCTCTCCAGTTGTATGAGAGTATGCGCGCCATCTATCCTACTGTAAAAGATCAAAGCGGAAACACCCTTCAACTTTATACAGCCCTTGCCGAAATGAACCAGGCGATCATTCTAGGCTTGCTCGGTAAGTTTGAACAAGCGTATAATCTTCATCAACAGGCGCAAGCCAGCTTTATCGCTCTGGGGGAGACATATCTGATTGTATATGCTGAGGTGAATCTTGCCGACCTGGATTATACGCAGGGATTCTACGGCTCAGCTCTAAGACGCTACTACCAGGCACGCGATAGACTTATACAAGGCAATATCAATGATCCCCTGTTTTTAGCCATTCTCAAACTTGAGATAGCAAATTGCCTGGTTAAACTCAATAGAGCGAAGGAGGCGTGCCTTATGTCAGAGGAGGCAGTGAAAGCCTATAGGCAAGTCGGTACTTCGCTTAGTACAGGCAACGCGCTGCGTATACATGCTTCGGCATTAATCGCCTCTGGTAGGTTAGAGGAAGCGCTGACTGTTCTCGATGAAGCATGGGCACTGTTCAGTCGTGGAGGGATCGAACACTACACTTCCACTACCAGGCTTCAGCAGTCTGAACTCCTGCTCGAGAAAGGATCTACAACCGCTGCCTATAACTATGCTCGTCTCCTCAAGGAGCATTGTGAGGCTCAGGGCCTGGTAGCACATGCCGTCCGTGCCGGTCTGGTGATGTCTGGTGCTTTACTAGCAATGTCACAACAGTTGCGTGTAGATCAGGAGCAGCGTTCCACGTTACTGCAAGAGGCTGAGATGCTCTGCAAACAAACAATAATTGAGGCTCGAAAGCACAACTTACAAGAATCGGTCTACAAAAGTCATTATCTACTGGGGCGCTTATTTGTTCTGCTGCAAAACCCTGGAAAAGCTGCGAGGCAGTATAGGGCAGCTATTGCTCACATAGAGCGCATCCTGCATGACCTTGTTTATGACCTCTCTCCTTCATTCTTACATTCGACATGGACTGTCTATGAAGAGATGATAGCGCTTTGCCTCCAGCAAGCTCAAGTTGAACATGCATTTAGCTATCTTGAGCGAGCCCGCTCTATGGCATTGCATCAATACCTTAATAAATCAAGCGCTTTGCAAGGAAAAAGTGAAGAACAGCAAGGCACAGTATTTCCTTCTGTTTCACTAACAAGTAGTGCGCAACTCTTGCGCATCCAACAAGAATTAAAGAATTGGCAAGAGAAATATCGAGATTACAGTGTCATACTTGCGGATATCGATACCTCCGTCTCTCCTAGCGTTGATCGCGCCATTATTCACGATGAAATGAAGCGCTGCGAGAAAGTAATTAGCGATTTATTCGAACGTCTCTATCTTTATGAATCGGGTACAACTCTCAATACATATACGAGGAAGCATACACCTCGCCAGGTACAAGAGGTTGATCTTGTGCGTTTACGCCAGCAACTTTCCCCTGATCAACTCTTGCTCACCTACTTCTTATATAAAGGCAAGCTGGTAATCTTTGCAGCCACCACTAAAGCCCTTGTTACTCACGAGATTGCCGATGGCATGGAGCAGTTGGAAAGCCTGTTGCCCCTCCTGCATGCCCATCTTGACCCTCGCGGCTGGCCAGCATCTGGGAAACCATCGTCAGAAGTTGTTCGTCGCCTCCTGACCAGGCTCTATAACATCTTAGTAAGGCCCGTAGCTAATCTATTGCCTTCTCCTTCCGGGCTTCTGACCATTGTCCCATACGGTCCTTTACATAAACTGCCTTTTCATGCGCTCTATGACGGCTCGCGCTTCCTGGTCGAGAATTTCCAGGTTAATTATCTCCCGGCGAGTAGCTTATTACAACATTTCGATTCTGGTGAAAGTCAACTGCATCATCGTTCCGCTGATTCTAGCGTAGTTGGTAAGAAGCCTCTGGTGTTTGGATACTCCGATAACGGACACTTGCAGCGTGTCAAAGATGAGGCCCAGACCATTTCAACATTGCTGGGTGGAACTTGCTATTTTGAGAGTGAAGCTACCATTACCCGCCTGATTGAACAGGCTCCGGGGAGTCCAATTATTCACCTGGCAACACATGGTCAGAGCAGGCTGGATGCGCCCAATTTCTCCTACGTGCGCCTGGCTGATGGACAACTCAATGCTATTGACGCCTTTAGCCTTGACCTGCGCGCATGCGAACTGGTAACCCTGAGTGGCTGTGAAACCGGTTTGGCGCTTAGCGGCGGAGGTGATGAACAGTTGGGGCTGGGTCGGGCCTTCCTTGCTGCCGGAGCCTCTTCCCTTGTCATCAGCCTCTGGCCCGTCGAAGATACCGCAACCAATGAGCTGATGAAACTTTTTTACCAGTACCTTCTGAAAGGAGAGAGCAAGGTACAGGCCTTGCGTGCTGCTCAATGCCAGCTCATGCAGGATGTCAACTCAAACTACGCTCATCCGTATTTCTGGGCGGCTTTTCGCCTGGTTGGCGATCCAACCCCACTCAAAACTCAAAAAGCAAAAGCCTCTTCTATTACTTCTGCGACTGATCCCCTAAAAAAGGACTTCCTGAGCGTTACAAAAGTGTAAGGGTGCCCATTGCGGTATCCGCGTAGTCGTCTGTGCCCTCAACAAAAATGTTAACACAGAAACATGGAGGCAAACATGAACAATATGCACATGCAGATGGACCCATATACGCACAACGCGTTCTGGCTTGAAGACCGGATTACAATTACGTTTCAGCTTGGGCATGGCGTGGTACCACCTATCCCTCCCGGCGGAGGTATGCACGATGGCGTGGCTGCCGCAGACGAGGGGATGACTTCCCGGGAGGGTCCTCCTCCGACGTTTGACAAAACAAGCGCTATTAGTGCTTTGAACGTGAAAGATCTCAACGGTTTTCTCGACGAAAAAAAATTCCCCATGTTGCATACTATCAATTTTACAGATACCTTGCGTGCTCCAGGGGCTGTTCCTCCTGCCGATCCCCAGCAAGTTGGCAAGTACCTGTTCACTTCAAGAGATGATCAGGGACGTTACGTCCCAACCGTGATTTGCTTCTTCAAATTCGATTCGATGGGGATGACATCATCCTCTGCTGGCTCCTCGTCCGCAGTGGCTTCGTCTGGGAATGGCTCCGCAAATGATGATCATGACAATGATGACCATGGTAAGGGAAGCGGCAATCCTGTTCCCAGGCTCGTCAATTTCATCAATAGGCAAGATAACCTGGAATACCTCAGAAATCAACTGAAGGTACCAATAGTTTCAGCTTCACCGCACTGGATAACTGGAGGCTCTCCTTATGCGGTACCCGTGGGCTGTCCGTTGTCCCCACCTATACCTGTACCGGCGGAGGCACGCTGTTCGTCTTCCCCTGGTCTCTTTCCGATCACGCTGCCCGAACTTCCAACCGATCTGGAACGTATGACCGGTGATGGCGTGCACGTAATTATTCTGGATACACTGCCCAGACAGGAAGACATCAAGCGGGCAATCGAGGGCGTTGAAGACCACAACTTACTCTTGCTAGATGTCGCTAACAATGTTGTTATGCAGCACAATCATCTACCGGCAGGGGTGGATGAGCCAAACCCGTTGCAGCCCAAGACAGGGAAGGATATCAAAGGGCGAAACGGTGGTGGCTTCCGTATGGCGGATCATGGTTTGTTTATTGCTGGGATTGTACGCGACATCGCTCCTGATGCACATGTGGAGTGTATCCGTGCGCTCAATGACTTTTGCGCTGGTGATAGCAATGCGTTTGTTAAAACGCTCGAAAATATAGGAAATCGTATGTTGCTGGTCAATCCAGATGATAACAACAGGCCGGGCGACCTCTATCAAAAACAGGTGGTAATTAACTTGAGCCTGGTAGTTCCTCCGGACGATATTCTGCAAGCGCAGGGAGTGAACCCCGATAAAATACGCCAGGATCTGTTTCATCCTCTCCAGAGTCTGGCGAACCTGGGGGCGCTTTTTGTGGCCTCTGCGGGTAATGAAGGTGACACACGATATAAACCTGCCAATCCAAAGAACCTGCGGCCAAAAGCGCTCTACCCGGCTGCTTTTGCATATCATGGCCCTGGAAATAGTATGGGCCTTGGAAAGAGTATGATACCCGTCGGGGCGGTCGATAAGCATGGCACCCCTGCGTCCTATAGCTGCTATCCTGGCGATCTCGGCATAGCGACCTATGGTGGAGATGTCCCAAAACATTTCAAGAAAGATGAATCGGGCTGCTTCACCGAGGCCGAGGATTTCGACGCGCTGATCGGCATTCACACCTCACTGTCGTATCCAGCGCTCTTGCTTGAAGATTGCCGGCCAACCTATCCAACCCCTAATGCTCATGCCTGGGCCTATTGGTCGGGAACATCCTTTGCTACTCCCATCATGAGCGGCATTGTCGCCCGCATTCTACAGTACAGGTTAGAAAATCCTACGAGCAATCTCGCCCCTCCAAATATCAGTATACCGCAGGCCATTACCAATGCAGGTGCGACACATCAGATCACCTGGGACAGGTTGGACCCGGGCTTCACAAGCGAACCTGGGCAAATGATCCTGGCAGTACAGCAGTGCGTAGCCGGAGATGATGATGACGACGATGAAAAACGGGAGAGGGTAAATATTCATGTGACCATCAATGAGTAAATCCCATCACAGTGTAGAATGGGCGAGGTGTGACGAAGCCACACCTCGCCCATTCAACATTGTGAAGTAAATCTTTACTTCTGGCGTTTCTCTTTGCGCTGGTACATCAGGCGCACCGCTTTTTCGTGTATGCGTCGAGCCGGCGCGTACTGTTGATCGTAGTGCAG
>CATPCK010000809.1 GCA_955652655.1 uncultured Ktedonobacteraceae bacterium
CTATATCATAACCCCGCTGCCGCTATTTGTCAAGGACGATTTTGGCCTGCTTGCATCCTCTCACGGGCCGATAGAGCGAGACATGTGAAATTTTGTCTCGCTCTATCAGCCATTGCTTGCTTTAGTTCAATTGACGTATGCATCTACTTTTTGCGTAAATCAATCGAGAGCAGTTCACCTTTGTGATAACACTGGAAGGCTATGCGGGTCCAGCCTTCTGGCCAGGTAGGGCTGGTTGTGTAGCCGTCATCAGTCAGGCGCAGGCCCGCGAAGCCCAGGATGGCTGCCTGCCAGACGGCTCCACAGCAAGCGTCATGAATGCCTTCAGCTGCATTTCCACGTAAATCTTCCAGGTCAACCAGGGCGCCCTTCATGAAAAGCGTGTAAGCCGGATCGACAAGACCCAATTCACAAGCCAGGATTGTATGAAGAGCTGGAGTCAGTGAAGAACCATAGTCGTGGTCAGTAATGGGATAATAATAATCCCAATTGACCAGCTTGGTTTTGAGATCAAATTGTTGATTCAGCACAATGATGAGCATCAACACATCAGCCTGTTTGACGATCTGGTATCGCTGTACCTCCTCTACACCTAGCAGCCCCTGGTATGATTTGGTACGTCCTTTAAATGCCTCTTGATTAAGTGGCGCGAGTTTGAAAAATCCGTCGAACTGTTCGAATAACCCCGTCTCTTTGTCCTGTGGGATGCGCATATGAACAGCTACATCTTGCCAGTGCTGCAGGCGCTGATCGCTCAAATCTAGCTGTTGTACCAGCGCTCTGGTCTTGTCGGGGGCATCGGTTTGCAGCCAGTTGAAAACGTCAAGCGCGGCCTGAATATTCCATTGCGCCATGTAGTTGGTATAGGCGTTGTTATTGACGTGCTCGTGCCATTCATCAGGTCCAATGACGTTAGTGATCTCGTAATCGTTGTGCTCTGGATGGCTCTCGGCCCGGTTGGCCCAGAACGTTGCCGTGCTGAACAATATCTCCGCGCCGAAATCCCGCATGAACTGGTCGTCGCCGGTGGTTTTCCAATACTTCCATACGGCAAGCGAAATGCTCGCAGTGATATGCAGTTCGAGACTTCCATTGAGTACAGGAATTAATTCACCACTTTCGGGGTGAATTATTGCTGGTGGCGTCGCTTCTTTTCCATCTAAAGTGCTTTCCCACGGATATTGTGCCCCTTCGTACCCACTCTGTTTCGCCTTTGCCCGCGCTCCTGGCAATAAATGATAGCGATAGAGCAGGAGGTTACGCGCGATCGAGGGGTGAACGTTGATGAAGTAGGGCAGCATAAAGATTTCGGTGTCCTGGAAAACGTGACCACGATAGCCAAATCCTGTCAAGCCCTTGGCTGCAATACTGTAGCGATCATCATGAGTGGATGCGCTGATACGCAATTGATAGACGTTGTAGCGGATGGCTTGCTGTGCCTTGTCGTCACCTTCAATGAGAATATCCGAAATGCGCCAGTAATCTGACCATGCCTGTATATTCCTGGAAAGTAAATCGTCATATCCACTCTCGCGCAACAATTTTGCATGCTGCTCAATCGCGTTCTGCCCTGGATCACCTGCGTCCCGCGATGTGTACATTACAACAAGCTTTTCTGCCGTCATGGTAGCTCCAGGGGCCAGTTTGCCCCGGAGATGAATGCTGGGAGCAATATCTGAGTTGAAAGCCTCTCGCGTGAAGCCTTGATCGCGAGTCGTAAAGCTCATTGATTGTACCAACTGTACCAGGCTATGGCGCGTCTGGCTATGCAGCCACAGCAGTGTATCCTCTTGTCCCTGGTCGATGGTTTCCCAGTGCATGAGGTCATAGTTCCCCATGGCAGTGTTGAGGGTGGCCTGCAAATCGATATCAATTCCACCGGTAGCGCCCTTTTCTGCTGCACCTGGTTGTTCTTCAGCGGTTACACTATAGCGGATGCACCCCACATGCTCATCTGCCAAACTGGCAAAGCGTTCAATCGAAATCGAAAGGCGGATGCCGCTCGGACTCTCCCAGCGCACATACCGGCTAATGACCCCCTTTTGCATATCCAGGCTGCGCCGGTACTCAAGCACCTTGCCAAGGTCAAGGCGAAAACGTTCTCCATTAACGAAAAGCTTTATCACGAGCCAGTCGGGGATATTGGCAAGTTCCTCTTTGCCTACAGGGATATCATCGAAGACACCGTATAGCAGGGTTGCAGGCGTTGCTCCCGGATATCCTTCTTCGAAGGTGCCGCGTGAACAGAAATACCCGTTACCGTTGGTATAGACCGTTTCCTGGGCGTGTAGTTTTTTTCTGTTAAAGGTATCTTCACTTATTTGCCAGAGATTCACGAGCTATCCTTCTTTCATGAACTAGTCGAGTAAATCTTGCAGGTGCTTGTTTGCGAGTGTCGGCAAAATTTTATCTGCCCTGTGGAAACGCTCTTGTGGGCCAATAGCCAGGGCTTGCATGCCCGCGCTCTTGATGGCTTCGATCCCGGCATCAGCGTCTTCAACTCCCAGGCAAACTGCTACAGGAATATTGACCAATCCTGCCGCGTAGACGAAAAGATCTGGCGCGGGTTTCCCATTGACGACGCTATTCCCATCAGCTATTCCATCAAGTAAATCTGTAATCTGCAGCAGGTCAAGAACCATGCGACAGTTTTTGCTCCCGGAACCAATGGCGACTTTGATCCCCGCGTCCCTGATCTCTTGCAACAATGCTCTCCCGCCAGGTAGAAGGTCATTGGGGGACATATGGCTGATTAGGTCATGGTAGTAGCGATTTTTGCGGTCCATCATTTCCTGGATCTGGTCTTCAGAGTATTGTCTCCCTCGGATGATATACATCAATGACTCGCGCCGGCTGACACCACGTAGGTGCTCGTCGTTCTCTTCGTGGGTAAAGGGGATGCCTTCATCATCAGCCAGGTGCTTCCAGGCTTGATAATGGTATTCTGATGTGTCAGTAAGAACTCCATCAAGGTCGAAGATGATTGCTCCAGGTTTTTTTAGCATCGTAACCTCCTTTATTTCTCTTATTTCTCTTCACCTGTTCTCAAAGAATAGGTGCGAGGCCATATTAAACGGTTCACCTACTTGAACAACGTGTAAACCTACGAGAAAGTAGCACCGAGGACGAAATGCATGAGATCTACGATTGCTAACGTTCACGACGCTTCGCGCTTTAGCGCCGGGCCTGCCAGGAATGAAGCGGTAATGGCGACGCAACCGAAAAGCACAATCGACCCGAAGGCCAGGATAAAATTGTGGGTTTGCTCAAAAAGAAAACCAATCAGCGGCGGCCCCAGGAGCACAGTAGGGGTTGAGATCACACTCACCTGCCCCTGCGCCACGCCTTTGCTGACTGTGCGCAATTGCGCGGCTTCATTGAACACCGAGGTGTAAGGTATCGTGCTACCAATAGCGATACAGGCCATGCCAAGAATGGCGATTGGTGGGTAGTGGAGCGGGATGGCAAGTAGGCCTACACCAGCGCATCCCAGTATTGTGCCCAGGCGCAAGAGGGGAATAGCTCCAATGATGTTACGAGCGATCAAAATACCTCCTAATGGCCTGAAAAACATGCCGGTCAATAATGCAAGGGAACCGAGTGTAGCTGCCAGGGCCAGTGGTAGGCCGTATTGAAAAGA
>CATPCK010000810.1 GCA_955652655.1 uncultured Ktedonobacteraceae bacterium
ACCGCCTCTGTAGTGAATGAGATTCACACCCTTGAACGGGGGAGTGTTTTAGCGGGCGCAAGCACCAGTGCTGGTACCTACGTTGTGCCATCGTTGCTCGCAGCCTTCCATGCTCACTATCCAGGGATTCACATCACGCTCATGGTTGCTAACCGGCGCTCGATTGAAGAGCGTCTCCTCACCCACCAGGTAGATCTGGCGGTGATGAGCCTCATTGAACAGCAAGAGCGTTTGGACGTAGAGTTTTTGACGCCCTACGAATTGGTGATGGTGGCTCCACCGTCTCACCAACTGGTAGGACAGCCTGCGCTTTCACTACGTGATCTGCAACAGGAGATATTCCTGCTGCGCGAGCAAGGATCCGGCACTCGGCTGGGTACAGAGCAGCACTTCGCACATGCAGGTATATTCTTGCAGACCAGCCTGGAATTGGGTAGCATCGAAGCGATCAAGGAGGGAGTGGCCGCAGGGCTGGGGATCGCTGTGCTCTCCCGTGAGTCAGTTGCGCTCGAAGTTGCCAATGGGGACCTGGCCTTGCTGGACGTGCAGGGATTTCCGCTGAAACGACAATGGTACGTTGTCAACTTAAAAGGAAGGAGGCTGTCGCGAGCGGCAAGCGCACTCCAGCAGTTCCTCCTGCAAAACAGGGCCGGTTCGTGAAGAATAGTGAAAGCCCTCTCCTCCTGAGTTGCTGACGGATCAGTCATCATCCGCTCTGTAGCCTATACTCACGCAAGAACTCGATGAACTCGGCGGCGCTAGCCATCAGTGGCCGTTCAGCAAGGCGTGCGATATACCAGCGGCGCTGGATCGGGAAATGTTCCACTTGCAGAATAGCCAGTCTATGATACTGAACTTCGCGCTTCACTGCTACCTCTGAGAGCACGCTCACTCCCAGACCTGCTGCAACTGCCTGTTTGATTGCTTCAATATGTCCGAGCACCATCCCAATCCTGAGTGGCATCCCGGCAACCTCGAACAATTCTTCCACGGCGGCCCGTGTGCCCGATCCCACTTCGCGGAGGAGGAATACTTCACCGGCCAGGCGAGCCAGCGGCACCCGGGTCTGCGTGACCAATACATGCTCAGGGGACGAGATCACTACTAATGGATTAACCAGGAATGGCTCGACCATCAGCCCATCAACAGCCGGCGGCCGGCCAGCTATCACAAGATCAACCTCTCCTGCCAGCAAACAAGCGCGAACGTCAGCTCGATTGGCTACACGCAGGTTGAGAGCAATGGCTGGCCGGCGCCGGTGAAAGGCGCCTAAGATGTGGGGCAGAACGTAGGTTCCCACCGTGGTGTCGGCGGCAACGCGTAACGGCACACTCTCTGCCATCGCGACCCCACGTAGCTCTGCCATCGCCAGCCATGCTTCATTTGCCGCTGCGACCACCTGCTGTGCGTGAGCATACAGTTCACGCCCTTCATCTGTCAGGGCGAGGCGCTTGCCCCACTGCTCCAGAAGGATCAACTGCGCCGCTCGTTCTAGTTCTGCCACCAGTGCCGATACGGTGGGCTGCTGGCAGCCAAGTTCCTCCGCAGCTCGCGTGTAGCTCAGAAGTCGTGAGACCGTGCAGAACACCCGAAGCTGACGTATCGTGAGGCTGTCGAGGCGTGACCAATTCATTCATAAGCTCCATTCTATGCTAAGCATAGTGAATTGCGGCTTGTTCTTATGTGTTATGCCAGGTATCATTATAGCATGGATGTAGCCTATAAAAGTAGTTCAGGTTTTTGGGGAGCCAGCCGCACCGGCTGCCTGCTACCCATTTTCACAGGAGGCCGGGGAAAAACCGCACAATGAGTTTGGAGAACAATATGACTGTATCATCTGAAACGTTCGCGCGTCCTATCATCCTGGGGATAGTGGGAGACAGCGCTGCTGGAAAGACGACGCTGAGTCGAGGCATCGTCCAGATATTGGGCTCTGAGCATGCCTCGGTGCTCTGCACAGACGATTATCACCGGCATAATCGCCAGCAGCGTAAGGAACTGGGCATCACACCTTTGAATCCTGAATGCAACTATCTCGATATGATGGCGCAGCATTTGCGGCTGCTGCGAGCTGGAGAACCTATTCTGAAGCCGCACTACGAGCACAAGCTGGGCGACTTTGGGCCGCCACAGTATATCGTTCCACATCCCTTCCTTATTGTCGAGGGACTGCTCGGTTTCTACTGGCAGGAGATGCGCAATGCCTACAGTGTGCGCGTCTTTCTCAATCCACCCGAGGAGCTAAGACGACGCTGGAAGGTCCGGCGTGACTCGACACAGCGTGGATATTCTGAACAAGAGGTGCTACGCGAACTAGACATCCGCGAGCTAGATTCGGCAGCATACATTCGACCACAGCGGCAACACGCGGACATTGAGGTTTCCTTCTTTCCTGACCTGTCGCCCCGGTCTCGTCAGAACGACGACGCGCATCTCAATGTGCGTCTGACTCTACATGGGACATTGCCTCATCCTGACCTGAGCCAGATTATTGAAGAAGATCAATCGGGCTGTGTGCGGTCGACGCTAGGACGCGAGAATGGCCGGGCAGTCGAGTACCTGGAGATAGATGGCGCCATCCCTGATGAGCCAGCCGCTGCGCTGGAGCGTGGTATTCTGGATCACCTGGACGAATGTGGAGCCGCCTCACCAGCAGAGCTTGGTCAATATTCCGACTCCCAAGTCTGGCATAGCCATCCACTGGCACTGACCCAGCTGCTCCTGGTGTATCACCTGCTCCGTGCTAGACAACGCGACGAGGTCGAGGTGTGATCGATTTAAAGTGTGCCACATGAGGGCAGTGCCTGGTTGAGAGGAACAATTTTTTATGAAGATCGGTATCAATGGATTTGGGCGCATTGGTCGGTTAGTCCTGCGCTCTGCGCTTGCTCGCGGCGTCAATTTGGACATAGTGGCGATCAATGATCGTGGCGATGCTGGGATCAACGCTCATCTCTTCCAGTTCGACTCCACCTATGGACCCTTCCGAGGTCGTGTGGAGGCAGGCGACGGCCAGATCATCATTGATGAGCGGCCAATTTGCATTGTTTCGCATCTCAACCCGCTGGATATTCCCTGGCACGAACTCGGGGTTGAACTGGTGAT
>CATPCK010000811.1 GCA_955652655.1 uncultured Ktedonobacteraceae bacterium
ATCTTGAGCGCGAATCTCCCGTCAATTCTACTCGTACGCATGTCGAACAGTATGATTATGCCTATTACAAGCAGGTTTTTGCCGGACGCCCCATGCCATTCGCCTACCTTGATCTTGATCTGCTTGAGCAGAATATTCGCCAGGTGGTGCAACGAGCGCATGGCAAGCGTGTTCGCCTCGCCTCCAAATCGCTGCGCAGTGTTGATGTGATCCGCCGCATCCTCACATCGAATCCCTGTTTTCAGGGCATTATGTGCTACTCATCGCGGGAGGCTGTCTACCTGGCCTCGCAGGGCTTCGACGATCTGTTGATCGGGTATCCCGCCTGGAACAAGCAGGATATCGCTGTTGTGGCAAAGGCAACCGCGGCGGGAGCGCGTATTACGCTGATGGTCGATAGTGTCGAACACGTGCAGCAGATCGAAGCTGTCGCAAGCCAGCACGAGGTGCGCCTGCCGTTGTGCCTCGAAATCGATATGTCTATGGATCTCCCCGGCCTGCATTTTGGCGTGTGGCGTTCCCCCATACGTACTGCCAGGCAGGCACGCCCGGTTATCGAGCGGATCATGGCGTCACCACACACCTGGCTTGATGGTCTGATGGGCTACGAGGCGCAGATCGCAGGGGTCGGTGACAATGTCCCGGGACACAGAATCAAGAATAGCATCATACAAAGGTTGCAGCAGCGCTCAATACCCGAGGTTGCCGAGCGCCGCGCGTCGCTCATCAAACTGGTTGAGAGCTACGGGCTCCCACTGCGTTTTGTCAATGGTGGTGGAACAGGCAGCATCGTTACGACAGGCGCTGAGGCGGGGGTGACCGAGATCACGGTCGGATCAGCCTTCTATGCTCCGGCCCTGTTCGACTATTATCACGCATTTCGCTACCAACCAGCCGCCGGCTTCGCGATCGAGATTGTGCGCCATCCACGTCGTTCTCTCTACACGTGCCTTGGAGGTGGATACATTGCCTCCGGGTCTGTTGGCCCCGAAAAACAGCCGCAGCCATATCTCCCGCGTGGTGCACGGCTCGTGCCACTGGAGGGAGCGGGTGAGGTGCAGACACCCATCAGGTACACGGGAAAGATACCACTACACCCTGGTGACCCGGTGTTCATGCGCCACAGCAAAGCTGGCGAATTGTGTGAACGCTTCACGCACCTGCTGCTGGTTGCCAATGGCGCTATCCAGGAAGAAGTTACCACTTATCGCGGCGATGGACAGTGTTTTATCTGAAATCCACTGATAAAAGGAGCACGTATGGGTAGCACAGAACGCTGGAGCAACTGGTCCGGCTCGGTGAAGAGCGTGCCGCGCCAGGTCGTCAGGCCCAGTAATATCGACGAATTGGCACGCCTCGTCAGAGAATATGGGCGAGATGGCCGACACGTACGGGTGGTAGGCGCGGGTCACTCCTTCACTCCGCTGGTACAAAGCGATGATGTGATGGTGTCACTGAATGAGATGCAGGGCGTTGAAAGCGTCGATACGACCGCGGGCAGGGCCACGGTGCTGGGAGGAACCAGGCTCAAGAAGTTGGGAGATACGCTTTTCGAGCATGGCATGGCCCAGGAGAATCTCGGCGACATCGACGTACAGAGCATCTCAGGTGCGATCGGTACAGGCACGCACGGCACCGGTGTGCGTTTCGGCACCCTGTCAACGCAGGTTGAGGGTTTCACGCTTGTGACAGCTTCAGGAGAGGTGTTGGAGTGTTCGCCTGAACGCAATCCCGACATCTATAAGGCGGCACAGGTATCGCTGGGAACGCTTGGCATTATCGCGAAAGTGACGCTGCGCGTGGTGCCGGCCAAACGCCTGCATTACCAGAGCTACCGCAAGAAGCTCAGCGACTGCCTGGCGAACCTGGAACAGTATACACAGGAGAATAGCCATTTTGAATTCTTCTGGTTCCCCTATACGGATGGAGTACAGGCCAAATTTCTGCATGAAACTACGGACCCGGCCAGTAAAAGTAGCCTGTGGGGCAACTTCAACAAAATTGTGCTGGAAAACGGCGTCTACTGGGTGCTCTCGGAGTCCTGTCGCCTGGTTCCTCGCTTGTGCAAAACGGTCTGTCATATCTCGGCAAAGTCCATCGCCAACATCGACGAGATCGACTATAGTCACCGCCTGTTTACTACGCCTCGCCTGGTGCGCTTCCAGGAGATGGAATACAATATCCCGGCAGAGCATTTGAGTAGTGTCGTCAACGAGATACGGGAGTGCATCGAGAAATATCAATTCCGGGTTCACTTCCCTGTAGAGTGCCGCTTTGTGCAGGCCGACGACATCTGGCTCAGCACGGCTTATCAACGCGAATCTGCCTATGTCGCCGTGCATATGTACCGGGGAATGCCCTATCGATCGTATTTCCAGCACGTGGAAGCGATCTTCAAGCGCTACCAGGGTCGTCCACACTGGGGCAAGATGCACACGCGAACCGCCGCAGAGCTGAGCGCGCTCTATCCGCGCTGGCATGACTTCCAGCGCATCCGGGCCACGCTCGATCCACAGGGAATGTTTCTCAACGGCTACCTGCGTGCCTTGTTCGGCATCGACACGCCAGAAGCTATTGATCCTTCCAGCATTCCTGGCGTTCCAGGCATTTCCGCCAAAGGAGAACTCTTATGAGCGATGCCACTTCCTCTTCCGAAGCGACGCCTACTCCTGCCCTGCGTCGCAATGCACTTGGACTGCGCCACGCTATTGTGATCTCCGTGGCAGTTATGTCACCGGCGGCCTCTATTTTCTTTAACACCATCCCTCAAGCGGGCCAGGTGGGGGCAGCCATCCCCCTGTGCTACGTGGTTGGCTTTGTGGTAGCCTTGCTGGTGGCCAATCAGTACAGCGAGTTCTCACGCGAAATACCCTCAAGTGGCTCAGCGTATACCTTCGTGACGGAGGGACTGGGTCAACGTACGGGCTTCATAACTGCCTGGGTGGGATTGATCGCGGTTGCGATCGGCGTACCCTATTCGTTTATCCTGTTGGGCGCCAACCTGCAGGTTTTGATGATACGCTGGTTTGGCATCAACCTGCACTGGAGTTTCTGGTTCGTACTGGCGCTGGGGATAGCGTTCGCTCTTTGCTACTAGGGTATCCGTGAATCAATGAATGTCGATCTCACCTTCCTGGCGTTTGAGATAGGCGTGTGCCTGGTGCTGGCAGTGATTGTGCTGTTCCACGTCGGTCAGCAGGGAGGGTTGAGCGCCATTCCGTTTACGCTGAACACGATTCCGGCAGGGGGAGACATCACGGTGGGAATAGTGCTGGCCGTATTGAGCTACATTGGCTTTGAAACGGCTGCCGCGCTAGGTGAAGAGACGCGCGATCCACACCGTAACATTCCCCGCGCCGTGTTCGGGTCGATGCTCGTCGTCGGTCTCTTCTATGTATTTATGGCCTATGTCGGAACAGTCGGGTACGGGATAAATCACATGGTGACAGGTTACGCCAATGATGCCGCGCCATTTGATACAATCGGCCGCCACTATAGCGGACCATTTCTGGTGGTTTTGATCGACCTCGTCGGTGTGCTCTCGTTTTTCGGTGCGGCGCTGGCCATTATCAACGCGGGTGCGCGCATTATGTATACAGTGGGACGTGATGGCCTCTTTCCACGTTGGACGGCGTGGTTACATCCTTTGCGACGCACCCCGGTTGGCTCTGTCGCGGCACTCTGTGTATTCGGACTGCTCATCGGCCTCATGCTCGGCTTCGTTATGACGCCAATCGTGGCTTTCGGCTTCCTGGGAACGCTTGACGCGCTCTTTGTTCTCATCATCTACGCCCTGGTTTGTATTGCCAGCATCAGGTTCTTCTGGCGCAAGCGCCGTTCGCACTTTAGCGTGCTGCGCCATGGTATCATTCCAGCGCTAGGCTCCCTATTGATACTGGGCATCTTTTGTCTGCTGGTGATTGCTCCTGCACCACCTCCGCTGAACCTCATTCCCTTTATCCTGATAGCATGGCTTTTACTGGGGATAGGGATGATGTTTGTCTTGCGCGGCAAGATAGCATAACATTATACAACCAAACACTGTTTGATTAGAGTGTTTTATGGTATACTTTTTGCAGCGCCATCATACTTTGTCCATACCCTCATTGGGAGGCAGAAACATGCTCCTGGATTATGTTCTTCATGTAGTGCTACCTTACTCTTTGCTTTTTTCTGGACTTATGAACTCCGGTTCAATTCATCTAGCGCTTCTTCCCACGACATGGGGAGGAGGCGAGGAAAGAGGTAATTCGCGATGGATAAACAAGAGAACCCATTATCTTCTGTTCCCATTGAGGGAAAAACTTTCGGCCCAGTAATAGAGGTTCCGCGTCTCCAGCGAGGCGCACTGAAGCTAGTCGACATAGCAACCTCTACTATGGCGAACATCGCTCCAGCCATGAGTTTCTATTTCAGCTTCGCCC
>CATPCK010000812.1 GCA_955652655.1 uncultured Ktedonobacteraceae bacterium
CTCCTCCTCCACCTCCACCGAAGTCGCCGCTTGCCCCTCCACCGAAGTCTCCACCGCCCGGGGCGTCCTGACCCTGATTCCCGCCTTGCTCGCGCCCTTCACCTTCGCCCTGCTCTTTGCCTAATTCATAGCCAACCAATCCACCGGCTGCCGCGCCCAAACCGCCAGCAGCCCAGGGATTCATGCCTGACCCCTGGTTATAGCCGGGTCCGTAGGGCCCACCGTAGTTAGGAGGATAGCCCTGGTTATAGGGCTGCTGGTAGGGAAGAGCGCCCCCTCTCTGACGTCCGCCAAAACCGAACATACGGCGACGGACAGCAAAGAGCGCTCCCACAATGAGGAGAAGCACCACGCCAATGCAACAAAGCGGGAGAAACAGCGAAGAGAAGAAGCCGCCGCCGTTATTACTACTGCTATTGTTGCCATTGCCAGGAGCCACTGGAGCTGCCCCTAGATTTTGTCGCAAAGTATTCAGGGCCGCGACAGTTGCGCCTGTATAATCGCCACCGTTAAAGTTATTCTTAAAGGCGGTCACAGCGTCCTGGTACTGGCTGCTTGACAGCGGAACGTTCGATCCGCCGACAATCGCCAGGTGGTGATGCGTCGTATCGATAGCCATCACGACCATATTCTGGTTGGTTATATGGCTTCGCGTCTGCTGATCAAATTGCGTCGTCGTGCCATTGAAGGTACTTGTTGTATAGATGCTGACAGGATCCGGCAAACTGGATGCCGCACTTTTTACCTGGCTCTGATCACCTAAAACATGAGCAGCATCATTGATGTATACCGTATTAGCCAGCGCCAGCAGTGTCGTCGCAAACAGTAAGCAAAGGGCAATGCCCACCGCCAGTACACTCTTACTCAGGCCACGCACTACAGCCTGTGAATCTATTGTTGTCATACCATCTTTCCTTTATGCTTAGAAACAAAGAGGTTCAGCATCAAATTCATTCTACCCACTCTACCTCGCGAGAGAAAGACCTCTGTGAGACCTTGTCGCTGCTCTGCACAAGGCCGAATCGTTTCATTACATATGGTATACGTATGAAGTGGCAGCGGGTTGGTTAAATTTCGAGCTGCCGATTATAAATGCCCATCATCGCCCGGCTTCCTGCTTATGCCACTGCGCGAAGGCTCTTCTCCATTTTCGGCCCTCGTACCTCTTCCCATGTCGGCAGGGCCATGACTGGCGGGTCCAATATCTTTGCCGCCCTCGATATCATTCCCAAACGTTGATGATGTAAGCGTGCGGCCACTTTTATTGCGCCGGGAAATGCCTACTGCCGCCAGGGCGATCACTATAATCAGCAGCACTGCGAGCACGGCCAAAAATATTATCAATTCATTATTTTGCGGTAGCTGAGACATATGATCTCCTTTGTTCTTATCCAGATATTGATCAACGTAACTGTTCATTACACGTGATACAATGGGAACAGGTTACACCATTTATTTGATAGGAGCATGGAGCGATTGTTGATGAACACGGCACCTGCCGGGCGGCCACGCCCATTTGTTTTAGTGATCCTGGATGGTTGGGGAATCAATCCTCGTAAAGAGGGCAACGCTATTGCCATGGCCCGCACTCCGAATATCGATAGACTGGCACGCGAATGGCCACGTACCGCGGTGAGAACCTCTGGAGAAGCGGTTGGCCTGCCGGAAGGTCAGATGGGCAACTCTGAAGTGGGGCACCAGAATATCGGCGCAGGCAAGCGCGTCCTGCAAGACTATACGCGCGTCAATGAGTCTATCCGCGATGGTTCCTTCTTTCAGAACCCGGCGCTACTCAAAGCGGTCGAGCATGTCAAGAAAAATACGTCGCAACTGCATATTTGCGGCCTGCTGGGCAATGGGGGCGTTCACGCTCATGAATTGCACCTGGAGGCACTGCTGCGCTTAGCGCATATGCATGATATCGAGCGCGTCTATATTCATGCTTTCACCGATGGGCGCGATTCTTCTCCTACGGGCGGCGTGGAGTTTATGCGGCAGCTGCAGGCTCGCGCCAGCGAGATTGGCGGGGAACATGCCGCTAAAGTGGCGACGGTCAGCGGGCGCTATTATGCGATGGATCGCGATAATCGCTGGGATCGCACGGGCATGACCTATTTCGCGATGACGAAAGGCGAGGGTCTACGCGCCAGTTCGGCGATAGAGGCTATCCAGCAGTCCTATGAGAAAAATGTGACTGACGAATTTATCCTGCCGACCGTCATCCTGGAAGATAGCCATCCCGTCGCTGTAGTAAAGGCAGGAGACGCGCTCATTCACTACAATTTCCGGCCAGATCGCGCCCGGCAACTCACCAAAGCGTTTGTAATGAAAGAGTTGCCACCACAAGCGGAAGGAAAATTCAACCGGGGGCCGCGCATCGAGGATTTAGAATTCGTAATGATGACTGAATACGAGGCCGGGCTTGACGCGGATGTAGCCTACCGGGCGGACGAGGTGGATATGCCGCTGGCGCGGGTGATCGCCGAAGCCGGGCTGCGCCAGTTCCACACTGCCGAGACCGAGAAATACGCCCACGTGACCTATTTTATCAACGGCCGACGCGAGACCCCCTTCCCAGGTGAGGAGCGCTTGCTGGTGCCTTCGCCAAATGTGCCAACCTATGACCTGCAGCCCGAGATGAGCGCGGTAGGTATAACCGATACGGCCGTGGAGCATATCCACAGTGGACAATATGACCTGGTAATTATGAACTATGCCAACGCCGATATGGTTGGTCACACGGGCGTGATCGAGGCAACGATCAAAGGGGTTGAAACCGTCGATACAGGCGTTGGACGCGTCGTGGAGGCTACGCTCGCAGCCGGTGGAGGCCTGTTGATTACGGCGGATCATGGGAACGCCGAGCAGTTGATCGATTATGAAACTGGGAAGCCCTTTACGGCCCACACGACGAATCCTGTGCCACTGTATCTCGTTGTGCCACAGCTGGCTCATGTGAAGTTGAGGACCGATGGTATTCTGGCCGATGTCGCTCCGACTGTTCTACAGGTGATGGGGATACAGCAGCCGAAAGATATGACCGGGAGGTCGTTGATTGTTGGGTGATTGCATACAGTTTTGTTGCGGAGGGC
>CATPCK010000813.1 GCA_955652655.1 uncultured Ktedonobacteraceae bacterium
CAATATCGTACGAGCGCTTGCCTTGCTGGCGCAGCAAGAAGAGAAGGGCGCAGATTCGACGCAGCCGCCTGCGACACTGATGATAGTTGGAGGAGAAACGGTAGAGCCTGATGCGGAGGCGACGCCCGAGATAGGAGAGCTGCAGCGGTTGGCAGCGGAACTTGGCGTCTCAGAACGGGTACGTTTTATTGGCAAGCGGCAGGCTAACGAACTGCGTTATTACTATTGCGCGGGCGATGTGGCGGTCACCACGCCCTGGTATGAGCCATTCGGCCTGACCCCTCTTGAAGCGATGGCCTGTGGTCGAGCGGTGATCGGCTCGGCGGTTGGTGGCATCACCTATACCATCAAGGACGGTGAAACAGGCCTGCTCGTGCCGCCGCGTAACCCCGAAGCACTAGCCGCCAGCCTGAGTGAGTTGCTCAGCCACCCTGAACGCTGCAAGCAAATGGGGCAGGCCGCGCGCAAAAGAGTAGAGCGAGAGTTTACGTGGTCAATCGTCGCCATGCGCACCGCGGCACTTTACGAAACGGTTCTAGCGGAACGCAGGCATGAGAGACTGCCAGTAGATACAACACCCTTATCAATAGTGTCTTTGCCTAAAGTACCAGAGAGCAATTCCTAGAAAGATACGAATATGGCCCTGGTTGATATTCTCATTCCGACCTATGGACGCAAGACTGGCCTGGCAGTCGTTTTAACCAGCCTGTTCGGCCAGACGTTCAGCGATTTTAACGTCATCGTCTCAGACCAGACAAAAGAGGGTGAGACCTATCTCGAGAGTATCGAGATCCAGACACTGGTGCAGGCTCTCAGGTGGCAGGGGCACGAGGTGACATTGCACAGGCACCTGCCGCGCCGGGGATTAGCGGAGCAGAGGCAGTTTCTGCTTGAGCAGAGCAGCGCGCCCTACGTTCACTACCTCGACGATGATGTCCTGCTTGATCCATCGGCGCTGGCACGCATGTTGAGTGTGATTCAGATTGATAAGTGCGGCTTCGTTGGCTGCGCGGCAACGGGTCTGAGTTATCTTGACGATATACGCCCGCACCAGCAGCAGATCGAGACCTGGACAGGGCCGGTAGTCCCCGAACCCTTCGAGCCCAATACCATTCCATGGGAGCGCCACAAAGTCAATAACGCGGCTAATCCACTACATTTGGAGCAACAGCTTGTAACGAATGGTGGCATTGTGCGCTACAAGGTCGCCTGGATAGGGGGAGCTAACGTCCTTTATGATCATGCCAGGCTGCTTGATGTCGGTGGGTTCTCCTGGTGGCAGCGCTTACCACCTGAACATGCCGGTGAAGAGGTAGTGGTCCAGTTTCTGCTCATTCGTAAGTATGGCGGCTGTGGTATTCTACCAAGTGGCACCTATCATCTTGGCCTGCCGACCTCAATCGAGGACCGCAGGCACAATGCAACAGAACTGTTTGAGGAATTAGTGAAAGAATTTAACGTTCACCCGGCAGTACCGATGGGAGTAAAAACATGAACGATCAACCTTTACAAGGGAAAGTGGTCCTGGTGACAGGAGCAGGAAGTGGGCTTGGGGAAGCAACAGCCCGAGCATTCGCCAACGCAGGCTGTAGCGTTGTCTGCATCGACATCAATGGAGAGGCAGCGGAGCGGGTCAGGCGCGATCTGGCCAACCAGGATACTAAAAGTATCGCGCTCCAGTGCGATGTCAGCAATGCCGAGGCTGTCTTCAAAAGAGTCGAGGCGGTAGATGCGCATTTCGGCCGCCTGGATATCGTCGTCAATTGTGCGGCGATCGATCACACACTCTCCGTCGATGAGATGACCATTGAGCAATGGGACCAGGTGATCAATGTCAACCTGCGCGGGCCATTTCTGCTGTCAAAGGCGGCGCTACCGCTCATGCGACGACAGCACTCGGGCCATATCATCAATGTCGCATCAACGGCTGCGACGCGTGCCTGGGCAAACGCCTCGGCCTACCATGCCTCTAAATGGGGGCTGGTCGGCTTCAGCCGTGGGCTTGGCGTCGAGGGGCGAGCCGATGGCATCCGTGTGACGACGATTATCCCCGGCGGCATGCGCACGCACTTCTTTGATCGTTTCGCCGAACAGCATATCCCCATGCCGGAGCAGCAGAACCTGCAAGACCCTGCCAACGTGGCCAAAGTGATTGTTTTCGCGACACAGGTTCCACCCGAGTCGGCTCTGCAGGAGGTGATTATCACCCCTATGACCGAGACAAGCTGGCCGTAATTACAAAGAAGAAAATATAGGGACTTGATGTCTTTCGTGATTTGATTGCAAGGCCTCCAGAGGGCGACCACGAGGGATCGCCCCTACCATGCCACGAAGTGCTGCTGGTGAAAAACGCCCATAACCACCCATTTGGCTCAACTCGATGCGCTGGTATAATGCCTGAGACTCATACGAAAGAAAAATGAAGCAAGGACAAACAGCCCAAGTGCGATTGCCGCGCCTGCCATAAGAACGAGGGGAGAGGCCTGTCTCGTCAACACCTCTACCGGAATAGTGGTAATGAAGGCTACCGGCACGACCCAGGTGAGGAGCAGCCTGAGCGCTCCCGGGTATAATCCTACAGGGTAGCGCCCCAACTGCATGACGCTGTTGAAGATCCAGGTAAGGGGAATACCTTGCTGCCAGAGGGAAGCGCTGCTGAGTAGGAGAAAGATAGCGTAGACAATGAGCAGCGATATACACAGGTTGAAGACGAACATAGCGAGCTGAAGCAGGCCGATGTGCTTTCCCAGCAGCGTCAGTGCTATACAGAGAAGGACCAGGCTCAGGGAAACGTCGATGAATGACCACAGGCGCCACTTGCGAAAACTTACCAGGAATTGCGTGGATACCGGGGCCTGCAAGGTATAATCAAAGCGACCGGTCCAGGCATCGCCGTCGATACCACCCAGGCTAACCATACTTGGCTCAATGACCAGGTTTTGCAGAGCCGTAATAAGTTGATAGATAGCGAGCAGGGTGAAGGTTTCTGGAAAGGTCCAGCCCTGGATCGTAGTGACGACATGGAAGAGAATCGCTATCCCCAGGATACCCGTGGTCAAACTGAGGATGGTGCCGAGGATATTCACCACGAAATTCATGCGAAAGGCCATCTCTTCCTGGATAGAGACACGCAAGAACAGCCCTATGAGACGCAGGTAGTACAACATAGTTTAACCTCCAACCGATGCATAGTGACGCAGGCCTTGATGCCAAACGAGCCTGTACAGCAATATCACGGCAAGCACCCAGGCGCTTTGCAAGGCAAGTCCTTGCCATATTTCCGCGGTACTCAGGCGCCCCACCAGTACCTCCACGGGGAAGCCAAGCATGGAGCGAAAGGGCAATGCCGTGGCCAGAGTTCCCAGCCAGCCAGGCAGGAGCGCGATCGGAGCAACCTCACCGGCTAGCAGGAAAACCAGGGTATCATTCAGCGCGAGCAGAGCATCGGACCGGCTGTTCCACAGAGCCAGCAGCGCCAGGGTATAGGCCATTAAAAAGCGCAAGATTTGAGCCAGTAGGAGCGCGGGCAGGAAGTACAGACACGACCACAAGGAGAAAGGCAGGGCTGGGTGTAAGAAGATGAGCAGCACGACCGTTACCAGCACAGCAAAGGGCGTGCAGACCACCTTCATGGCGATATCGGTGGTAATGGCTTCAAAGATTGGCGGCATGGGTTGCAGCAGCCAGGTCGAGAAGTTACCGATGCGAATGTTATCCCCAACCGTCCAGTTACAGACAGGGTAGGTGAACTGATTGAGCATAATGAAACAGAGGTAATAGACAATAAAGCCATCACGGTTAAAGCCCTGGACCTCTCCCTGTCCTGCCACAGTAGCCCAGACAAAAAGGTACAATAACGAAGGCACCATCCAGCCGAAAGTCAGAGTCCAGTAGAAGCCTCGACCGGCCAACCAGCCAAGATGCGATCTTTTTATCAGCTCCCAGCCTCCACGCAGATTCATTGACAAACTCCTTCCCGGTAGACCTGGTCAATAACGGCCTCGATAGGCGGATCCTCCACCGAGATATCGACGACAGGCAGTTCTCCCAGCACATGAGTAAGGATGGCGGCAGCATGTCGTTTTTCCACGCGCAGCGAGAAGCCCCTGTCCGCTTGATCCATGATAGTAACCGGGAAGCTGGCGCTCAATATCGTCCTCTCGACCTCGTTCGTGCTCTGCTCACGGCTATCATCCACTGTGAGGCGAATGAGTTTAAAGGGGGCCATACGCTCGGCCAGTCCTGCCAGTTCCCCGTCATAGAGTAGTTTGCCGTGATCGATGAGGATGACCCGGGAACACAGCGCGGTGACATCCGCCATGTAGTGGCTGGTGAGGATCATTGTCGCCCCCGTACGCCGGTTGTATTCCGCCAGGAAACGTCTCAGGCGGAGCTGCATGGTCACGTCCAGTCCCAGGGTTGGCTCATCGAGAAAAAGGACACGCGGCCGGTGCAGCAGTGCGCCGGCCAGCTCACACTTCATACGCTCTCCAAGAGAGAGGTTGCGCACCAGTTTGGGAAGAAGGTCCTCTATCTCCAGGAGCTCAACCAGTTCCTCGAGCATAGACCGGAAATCGGCGCGAGAAATGCGGAAAATCGCGGCCAGCACCCTGAATGAGTCGATGGCCGTGTTCTCCCAGTTCAGGCGATTTTTGTTAGCCATGATCATGCTGATGGTACGGAGATATTGGGTCTTCCTTTCCCACGGTACGAAATTTTCAACACGCACTTCCCCTGTAGTGGGATAGAGCAGACCGGCCAGCATTTTCAGGGTGGTAGTTTTGCCGGCTCCATTGGGCCCAATGAAGCCAACCATCTCGCCCCGTTTGATGTTGAAGCTGACGTTGTCGACAGCTATGATATCCTTAAAGCGGCGGTGCACCAGGCTTTGCATGGTGGCCAGCAGTCCCTCTTCTCGCTCTGGTACGTGGTATGTTTTCGAGAGTTGGCGCACATGGATATGTGGTTCAGTCATGGTTTCCTTCTCCTTTGCCAGCGAGCTATTTTTACTGTATAACAGTAATGCAAGGCTTGAAGGTTTTGTGCGTCTCATGCTGTAGACTATGCTAAGAGTCACGTGGAGAGTTTATCATTGCACTTGAAGGAATGAGTTGAACGTTGCAGAAATTCCTCCGTCCCATTGATCTCGCTCGAGCTGTTGGCGTGAGTACGCAGGCAGTGCGTAACTATGAGCAATGGGGATTTTTGCCGATGGCAGAGCGGGGACCGCAGGGTTACCGCCGGTATGGGTCAACTCATCTCAGTGCCCTGCAAACGGCCCGCGCCTTGATCGATGGCTTTGGCTGGGAGCGCGCACGCCAGATCATGGAATGTATTCACCATGGCGACCTCTCTACAGCATTCGCTGTGATCGATGCTTACCATGCCATCATCCATCAAAGTCGTCTCGAAGTTGAAGAAACACTCAGGGCTATCCAGGTGATAGCAGACGCTCTTCCACCGGCGATGGAGAAGGGAGGCAAGAGGAAACAGTTCCATATAGGGGAAGTGGCCGGCCGTACAGGAGTACGCGTTTCGGCCATTCGTTTCTGGGAAGAGCAAGGATTGATCCAACCGGCGCGAGACAAGGGCAATAGCTATCGTCTCTACGATGAACAGCAAGTACGCCTGCTGCAGGTGGCGGCTCTTCTGCGCAAGGCTGGATACGACATAGAAGCGACACGCGTGGTGTTGACACAATTAGCCCAGGGAACGCCTGGGCAGGCCATGACGGCCACTGAGAATCGGCTCAGAGAACTGATAGAAGCGAGTCGTCGCTGTGTGAAGGCAACGGCTGCCATGTGGGCGTATATCGAAGGACAGGCCAGGTTGGAGAAATAATTATGCGCTATGGTGGGTTTGGCAACCTACAAGTTGTAGGTAGACCAAAGCTGCCAGACCCACCATAGCCCAAAAACAGGAAAGGATTACTTATATCATGGCGGAGACAATGAATGTCCAGGCGACGTATGCCACGGGCAGCACTTTCAACATGGCGACGGGTACCGGTCACACGGTTACCCTCGATGGCGAGCATCACTCTGGCGCCAGTCCTATGGAATTGCTCCTGGCGAGCCTGGCAGGCTGCTCGGGCATCAGCATAATATCCATCCTGCAAAAGAAGCAGGAAGACGTGACGCACTACGAGGTACGCGTCCAGGGGGTACGGGCAGAAGTTCACCCCTTAGTATTCGTGGAGATTACGGTCGAGCACATCATCACCGGTCACCATATCCGTCCGCAGTCGGTGGAAAGGGCGATCGAGCTGGCTGAGACGCGCTACTGTGGCGTGAGTATTATGCTCGGCAAGACCACGCAGCTCAGGCACATCTATCGGATTTACGTGGCTGAATAGTAAAGCAGAACAGTAGAGGAACCAGGGCGAACGGGCCTGAGCACCGCTTTCGTAGCATGGTCGGGGCGATCTCTTGTGGTCGCCCGCGTCCATGGTCAGGTGGGCGACTGCAAGGGTCGCCCTGGCTCCTCTGTCCCTCGTTTTACTGTTCTAGCTTATACCACATTACGGTTTAAGCACGACTTTGATACACTCATCCTCTTTATGTTTGAAAATGTCGTAGCCACCGGGTGCCTCATCCAGGCTCAGACGGTGAGTGATAACGAAGGAGGGATCGATCTCGCCTCGCTCGATGCGCTCAAGCAATGGGCGCAAGTAGCGGTGCACGTG
>CATPCK010000814.1 GCA_955652655.1 uncultured Ktedonobacteraceae bacterium
AACAGGGAGAGGAAAGGGAGTATTCGTCTTCCATGGATGAGCAAGCTAGACAATTGGCGTGGCAACACCAGTGCTTCTCCGTTCCCAGTGTGCTGCTTGCAGCATCGTCCTTCCGAGTAACGACGGTCAACTTCCCAGCGCCATTCGTTCCGGCATCCCTTCCAGCCTCAATGGAAGACGAGCCCGAGAGACCGGCCTCCAGGCTGCTGTAGAAACGATCCACCAGAACCGGGTCAAACTGTGTGCCCGCACATCTGCGCAGTTCTTCCAGTGCCTGAATGGATGGACGTGGAGCCTGGTAAGGCCGAAGCGAGGTCATAGCCTCAAATGCATCAGCAATCGCTATGATGCGCGCTCCAAGAGGAATCGCCTCCCCTTGTAATCCAGCGGGATAGCCCCTGCCATCCCAGTGTTCATGGTGGTGAGAGACGACGTGTGCGACCTGGGACGGCATCCCCATCTGCCCGAGAATCACTGCGCCATAGGCGGGATGTCGCTTGATGTGCATACACTCTTCCTGCGTCAGGCGCGAGGCTTTCTGGAGCATCGAAGTGGGGATGGCCAGTTTCCCGATGTCATGCAGCAGCGCCGCACCAATGATACGCACTCTGTCGCCGATATCAATGGGATGGCAAAATCAACCCGTTCGTATATAATGACCAGGACTGGTCGACACAATCCCTGAGCCGGATGATCTCCGAGGGCACCACGCTCGCGGCTGACTGGGTCGCAGATTGGGTCGGTGAGTGGAACCTGGGGCCGTGGATCCGTTTGCGCCCTGCGAGGCGCGAGGGCGCCAGTGGTAAGCCTGATCTGTTGGTGGATAATCATGACTGGTTTGGCATGATCAGTGGAGGTTTCTCGATCGGGTTGCAAAAGATGTACGACCGTTGGATCCCCAAGTATCGCTACGAGCGAAACTGGTAAAAGGAGCAACAGATGGCAACCGAAACACCTCCAAACAAGGGCGAGCGGGTCAAAGGTAGCCCGCCCATCGTCGAGAACGCCCAACTTCCCCCAATGGCTACGCAGGCACTCACTCCGAAGCTCATGAATGGAGCTGTGAGGCATATGACCGTGGGAGCGGCGCCAGCCCATGGCTCCAATCTGATGGCGCTCGTGCCTCAAAATCATATGCCAAAGCCGAGAGCAGGCAGAAAGCCGACCTCTCCTGCGCAGGAGTTCGTAGGATGGTTGCGGCCGAGTCTCACCATGGCTACCCAACGCTCGTTCATAGCCTGGATGGCGGGCATACTGATCCTGCTCAGCGCGTGCTCGCCTCTGCCGACCGCGAGTCCCAGTCCATCCGCAAGCCCGAGTCCATCGCCAACTGTGCAGGCAAGCAGCGATCCCTGCGCCGTCCAGGGACAGACTCCGCCCAGCGGGAATATCGCCGCCAACTTCGCAACAGCCCTCGCCTTTGCCCCAGATGGTCGGCTCTTCTGGACGGAGCGGTCGGGGACGGTCAAGGTTTGGCAGGACGGTGCCGCCCGCACGTTTGCCACAGTAAAGACCGTCACGACGGAGCAAGACGGCAGCTACAGCGAGCGCGGCTTACTTGGGCTGGCCATCAGCCCGACCTTCAACAAGGACCGTTTCGTCTATGCCTTCTTTTCGGACGTGAACTACACCGAGGACCACATCATTCGCTGGCGCGATTGCCGCGGAACGGGTATGGATCCCACCATCCAGGTGACGTTGCCGTCCGGGTCGGACTGCTGTCACAAGGGCGGCCGGCTTGCTTTCGGCGCCGATGGCATGCTCTACGTGACGCTTGGAGACGAGCACTCGGCCCCGTCGGCGCAGAACACCGGAGACGTCCGCGGCAAGGTCCTGCGCTTCCGCCCCGACGGCTCAGTCCCAGCGGACAATCCGTTCGGTGCGACCAACCCGGTCTGGGCGTACGGATTCCGCAATCCCTATGGGATTGCTGTGTCCTCCTCTGGACAGATTGCGATCACCAGCAATGGTCCAACCAGCGACGCAGGTTCACCATCCACCGGCTATGACATCCTCATCCTGGCCCTCGCGAGGGGCAGAGGCTATCAGTGGCCGGACTGTTACGGATACAGCCATCCGCTGGCGACGGCCTCCTGCCCGGCTGGTCAGTCGCCGCCCGATTACAGCACTGAGGCCGGCACCCTGGTTCCTACTGGTGCCGCCTTCATCGATTCATCTGGGCCTTCCCAGTTTGCCGGGCACCTGGTCTTTTGCACCTTCAACGGTGGGATGCGGATCGTCACGCCCGCAAGCCCGCACGCCTCGCTCCGGCCCGGGCCTTCTGGTTGCCTGCTGGACGTGAAGGAGGGCCCGGACCACGCGGTGTATTTCTCGGACACCGGAACGATCTATCGAGTGAGCTAGCCGCAAGACCCCCATCCCGCCCTCCCCTTTGGGGGAGGGAGAAGAGGTTGAGGGCCTGGGCATGAGGAAGAGAGAACGCTGGGAGGTAAATCCCACCATTCAGCGGGCGGAATCTGTAGATGGAGCCTGTTCGGCAAGCGGTCTAAAACAGGGCTTCTGGGACGAGAGCAGCCCAGATAGATCTGCAGATTCCGCCCGCTGAATGGTGGGATTTACACCTAGCATGGTCGCACAAATGGTCATTTCCGTCTGGAAACGAATTTTTATCTGACAGAAATGAAGCCGCTCCTGAAGACATCTCATCGGGCTACGCGAAAAGAATTGGATCTGGCACACTTCTGGTGAAAGATGAGCTTAACTGAGAGATTTGACGCATGTTTTGGGCACGAAGGAATAGTTTCTTGGAGGAAAAACTGATCTTTTTCACCGCGAGTGTGTACAAGCCTTTTTCACTGACAAACCACCGTGAGAGCCGGTTCAAGCAATCTTTTTAACGAGAAGAAAAACGACGTACATACTGATCAGTGAAAGAAGAAACGAGCTGATGGTTCCTCCGATGAGACCAAACAGGGGATACAAAAATCGCACCGCACTCGCATAGACGGCAGCGTTGATGGTCCCACTGAGCAGTAAAGTCTTCATCACGCTCACCGAGAACGCTCTGCCTTGTGCAAAATAGGTGAGGATCATGGTTGAAAGAAACACGGCGGGAAATGAGGCAAATACTCCCCCGATCAATGGTCCTCCCAGTTTGGCAAAAGCCACGGCGAGGGTGATAATCAAGCCACTGACCAGACCCCTCATGAGGACATTGGAAAAAGACAACGGAGTGTTCCGACCAGCGAGTGATTTGACGTGTAAGACATACTCCATGACACCGTAAGAAACAAGGAGGAGCCCGAGAAAGCCGATGAGAGAAAGACCAAAATTGTTAAAGTGAATGAGCACGAGTACGAACGAGAAGCACAACCACACGAAGAGCGAAGAGAGCAGTGCGAGAGGAAAGCTCTGTCGGACGAGAGCCGCATATGTGAGGATAAAAAGCCCATCAATTCCCATAATAAGGGGAACGACTACCGTTGCCTGAGAAGCGGCTACGGGTGTTTGTGTCCATCCTATAAAGAACAACGCAATCACGATGGAAGAAGGCATCCCGGCTATCACACCACCGATTTTAGAACCGAATTTTTCTGCGAGGATGGTAGCCCCTGTTAACCAGAGGCTCCCAACGAGGAAGGTAACGACGAGTTGGAACAGAAAAAGACTCTCCATTGACAGGAATGAGAGGAGAACGAATGCGGGAGGGAACCGCAAAAGGTGAAAGATCATGATGCTCTTTCCTCTCCGCACGACTGTGTTGCACGCTCTTATGCGCTTGAACTATCACACGAAGGGAGAGTGCTCAGGAGCATTGTACCATGACAATGGTGGTGGTAGGAAGGCATCATGAGCAAAAACAGCCGCCATTTGTTATTTATCAGGTAGGCTCATACACACTCTCGGTGAAGCTCGCTGGCTTATTGGAATTTGACAAGGTTGCATGTGAAAAAGTCCTTTTGAGTGTACTTACAAGGACTGTGTTTCTGATACTACTCGGAAGTTGCCAGGTAAGTCAGAACGAGAAACGGCACCTCGCCGGCCATCTACTTCATAAAAGTGAGCAATCGGCGCCAATCATGAGCACTGGTGGTACCTCATCAGGGCAATGCGGCTCCTGACCTCGCATCTTCCATCGACATCTTGTCAATTGGGGTACCGCTACGTCATCCTTGCGGAAGCACATCCCAGACGACTATGGGGCGTGACTTCTGGCAAATTCCCCTATGGGAAA
>CATPCK010000815.1 GCA_955652655.1 uncultured Ktedonobacteraceae bacterium
GAAAAAAGTGAGCGATTCCAGCGTAAGGTAGAACCCCGCTAAGATATTGTTGGCGAATTCGGTTTTCACGCTTGGAATACTGCAAACTCCAGCTCAAAACGAGCTTGATTTTTGAATTCGCCAACAATATCACTAAACGGTGAACGTGCTCAAGCGACTTTACGGGGTGTCCTGGCTACTATGAGATATCCGTTCCAAAAAAGCTAACATCAGAACGATAGGGTGCGTCTCCACTGCTTGCAGATGGGATGCGGAACCAGGATCTGCCCAGAAAGTGGTACCATGCTATTTTCCTTAAGGGGGCCTTTCTCTACGCCAGAGAAAAATTCCCCTGCTCTTCCATGATTGAGTACCACATGACAAAGAAAAAGGAAGGTGGTGAGAGACCAAGTTGTCAATTTTAAGAACGAATATCCTAAGTAGCTAATACAGGCATAGTAGGAACATACTCGTAACACAAACACTTTCTTGAGGTATATTAGGATCAGAGAATGACCAGTTTGGAATGAAGAGGAGTGTCGCGATGACCACAAAAGTAGAGAATCTAGGCAAGGTATATAGTTCGTCAACCCGGCCTCTCATACGAGGTATCTCTTTTGATTGGATGATGATAGGAGCCTGTACCTGGCTTATGACGGGTGGATATTTAGATGCCTGGGCACATAATCGATTTGCGTTAGAGACGTTCTTTACGCCCTGGCATGGCGTCCTGTATTCAGGGTTTCTGGCCGTGGCCATGGTCCTCCTTGGTTCAGTTGTGTTCAATCATGCGAAAGGAGCCTCCTGGCAAAATGCAATACCGGCTGGGTATGAACTCTGCGTGCTGGGGGTATTTGGGTTCGCCATCGGTGGCGTGGCAGACATGTTTTGGCATATACTTTTTGGCATTGAAAAGAACATCGATGCGCAGCTCAGCCCAACCCATTTACTCCTCATGATTTGCTGGGGACTCATCTCAGCAGGACCGTTTCGTGCGGCTTGGAGACGTTTGGTGGAACCGACGGAGCACAATTGGGTGACGCAACTCACGCTCCCTGTCTCCCTGCTGCTCTTGCTTTCGGTCTTCTCCCTCATAACACAGACGGCACAGCCATTTACTTTTCTCGCGCCGACCATAGTACTGAAGGCACAAGGAACCGAGCAATCGTACGCCGTGTTAGGCATCGTCTTCCAAAGTTTGGTGCTCGTTATGCTGATCTTGCTCGCAGTACGGAGGTGGCACATGCCGAAGGGATCTTTTACACTTGTGCTTACGCTCAATGCACTTTCCTTGAGCTTCATGCACAACACGTATATTGTGGTCCCAATTGGCGCTGTGGCAGGGTGTATTATCGATGTGGTCTACCATTTCTTAAAGCCCTCAGTAAGCCGGGTCGATGCATTCCGCCTGTTTGCGGGTGTAGTACCGGTGATTATCTATGCAGTCTACTTTCTTGCTCTTTGGATAACCGTGGGTATCGTGTGGTCTGTACATCTATCGGTGGGGTCGATTCTTGTATCCGGGATTGCAGGATGGCTCATTAGTTATGTGATGATCCCTCCAAAGGTGCCGACTGATCAAGAAACGCTTTCGTGAAGATATTGTCAACTTAATGGTTGAAGGGAAACATTTTTTCTGAAAAAAGGCTTGGGAAGAGGAAAAAGCGGCGGGAACTGGGCAAACTGACTCTGCCCCGGTTTGGTAGAGTCTCTAAAACCGAGATATACTCTCTCAAGATCAGCAAAGGGCTTCCCATGGCAAAGGTTCTAAAAGTCTATACACGAGAGTTCAAAGAGCAAGCAGTGTGCCTGGCTCAGACCAGCGGAAAGCCGATCACGCATGTGGCCCGCGAGCCAGGCATTTCCGACTCCTCCATTCATCAATGGCGTACAGAATTGGCTGAGCATGGTCCCGAAGCGTTTCCAAAAAGTCGGGCACCAAACGCAGTTGGAAGAAGAGAACCGTCGGCTCAAACGTGAACAGGAGAGAACACGGCAGGAGCGCGACATCTTAAAGTGCGCCGTTGTGGTTGGAGAATCCTTTTTCATGGTTGAGAGGCTGGGTGTAAAGGTTGTCTCGGTCCACTCAGAGAGCGGTTTGACAGGATATGCATTGTTGTTGCTCAGCGCCCTTGTCAAGGGATCTCAAAGCACTTTACACACAGCCTCTGATACAATTTTGCGTTCCGTTATATAACATTGTATTGGCTTCTGTAAGCTTATTTTCTGACAAAAGATTATACGTTTGGCCATAGATTCGTATAAGTACCACTTGACAAAGAAAAATAGGAAGGTGATGAAAGATCGAGTTGTCAATTTTGCGAACGTATGTCCGATGTAGCCAATACAGCTGTCCAAGCGTACATACGTCCTGACACCGATCCATCCCGGATTTGCAGGTGAGCCACGGCCTGAGTGGTTCGACAGCATCGACGATCTCGCCATTACCTACCTCGACCTCCTTGAACGGCTCGATCTACGGGATGTCATGGTTGTCGGATCCTCGATTAGCGGCTGGATTGCAGCCGAGCTTGCCGTGCGAGACACGACGCGTCTGAGCAGCATCGTCCTCGTCGATGCAGTCGGCATCCAGGTTGAGGGTCACGAGATCGCCGATGCGTTCTCTTTGACTCCTGACGAGTTGTCAGCACTCAGCTTCCACAATCCGGCAGCTTTCCGCATCGATCCCGCCACCCTCAGCCCTGACCAGGTTGCGACGATGGCAGCGAACTTCCAGGCACTTGGGGTTTATGGGCGGGAGCAGGCTATGCGCGATCCGAAACTGCGTCGCCGACTTGGTCGCGTGAGGACTCCGGCCCTCGTCGTCTGGGGCGAGAGCGATGGCGTCGTAGACCCTGACTATGGTCGTGCCTACGCCCAATCGTTACCCAACGCTCGCTTCGAACTCATCCCAGGGCCAGTCACCTCCCGCAGATGGAGCAGCCTGAGCGCCTGCTCACACTCGTGTGGGAGTTCGCGGACAGCATCGCTGCTACGCCGCCAATCGCAGGAGCATCCGAGGAACGTTGACCCCATGAGCCAATCGCGGTAAGACGGCACAGTGTGTTGCTCACGACAGAAAGGAAATGTGAGAATCCACTGGGCGAAGGAGACATGGGCAGGCTCACACCGTTGGAAGGAACACCTCAATTTTGGTTTTTACTCAATCTCGCTGATCAAACGTTCAAGCAGGGAAATAAGGAGATAGGTTTATGGCAACAGAGAAACAGACGATTGCGGTTCTTGGTGCTGGCAATATTGGTGGCACGCTAGGACGCAAGTGGATTGCGACAGGACACCAGGTGGTATTTGGCGTGAGTGATCCGAATGGAAAGCATGCGCAGAGCTTACGTAGCGACCTGGGCAACAAAGCAGTGATTGATTCGGTTGCGTATGCATTGAGCAGCAATCCAGAGGTGGTCGTGCTTGCTGTTCAGGGGACGGTGGTAGACACGATTATTCCCACGTATGCACAGCAACTGGATGGTCGCGTCATTATCGATGTGGCAAACCGTATGGGAAGCGCAACCATGAACAGCTTCGGGACGCTTCATGAGTACACGCCCAACGCGCACCTGTTCCGTGCCTTCAACACCTATGGTTGGGTAAATCTCGAGAATCCACAGTTCGCCCAGGGGAGAGTAAGCCTCTTTTTCTGTGGCCCTGATGGTGATGCACGTACAAAGGTCGAGCAACTGATCACTGATGTTGGCCCAGAGCCGGTCTACGTGGGCGGCGTCGATCAAGTCAACGTGGTTGATGGGGTAACACAACTCTGGTTCGCGCTCGCCTTCGGACAACAAAGAGGGCAGAACCTTGCCTTCAAACTCCTGGAATGACGTGTGCCGCTACAGAGAACGATTTCGTAAATGTTCATTATGGTGCGACGTGTGTAAGACACACAGGAGTGATTCATGAGGACATGTCGTAGCGAGGCGTTTCGCGAGAGCGAAGGCGTATCCCGACGTGGGTATAATAAGAGGACCTGGTCGTGTTTCCGATGAAGCAGGATGGATCACTGGTCAGACGAGCCAGAGTGATGGTGGGAGACACGAAGACATCCTCTGGCTGTCTCCATGAACGTTTGAGAGACCCCTTCGC
>CATPCK010000816.1 GCA_955652655.1 uncultured Ktedonobacteraceae bacterium
ACGTCGTGCGCGACGAAATCGAATAAGCAGGTATGCGCCCACAACTACTACCGCAATCACTACTGCACCTATCCAGCTGATATCCCTGGCAATTTGTTCTACCTGGGCGAATTTATCATGAAAGACGCGCCCTGCTACGAAGCCAATTGTGCCGAAGATAATTGCCCATAGAATACCTCCTGCCGCATTATAGAATAAGAAGGTGAGCCAGCGCATGTGGTTAACTCCTGCCAGGAACGCAGCCCATGTACGCAGCACAGCTATAAAACGACCAAAGAAAACGGTTTTATTACCATGTTTCTCAAAGAACTGTTCAGCACGCTTGAGATGCTGCGGTTTCAAAAAAACATAGCGTCCATATCGTTCGACCAAAGCGCGACCTCCTGTTCGTCCGATATAGTAGCCTATATTGTCTCCAATAATTGCACCCAGCGCTGCAAAAGCGATAATCAGTCCAATATGTAATTGAGGCACAATAGTGGCCGCCGAAAATGACGCCAGCAGGAGCATTGTTTCACCGGGGAAGGGAATACCCGCACTCTCGATCATGATAAAGACCATAACAGCGAGATATCCCCACGCGCGCAGCGCATCCTGCAAGATCTGCAAGGAGATAAGTGCTGCCAATGGATCTATATGCCATTTGAGCATGTGGACCCTTAAAATAGGTAACCAGCGCATAGCTTTCCTTCTTTATGAATAAACCTCTCGTTAAAAGTAAATCAGTAATTTTGTGTAATTGTATAGTCAGTCTCTAGAGAATGCAAATCAGGTTCTTTTTTGGAAGTGAGGAAAAAGATAAATACTACTAAGGGTAGGCCAATCAAAGTTATCCAGTTAAACCCGCCCCAACCACCTATGGCTACAAAATATGTGACAAATGCAGTGGCGGAGAAAGTCAATGCAAAAGCCACCAGCGCTCGCCCGAAGCGATCACGTGTTGTGGGAAGGCTAATGGCTGCCAGGCCTACAAGCCATGTGACATACCACGAAAAGAACCATGGTGTTACTACAAGGAGTAATCCCAGCGTGGCGAGAGATGCGAGTATCATCGTGCGCGTGGTGGGCATGCGCCATAAACAGACCGCTCCCATACCTAACGCGCAGAGTAGCGCGACGAGATTGATCACATTCCAGGTGGTGTGATTGCTCAAAACAGCGATTGGCAAATAGCTCCAGGATGTACGAGCAGGTAACCCATGTAATTTAACCCAATCATGCATTACCCTCAAGAGAGAATTTTCTGAATAGTATGCTGATGGCGGCGAAGAAAAACTACTGATGATGGAGCGTATACTGTGCCGGATCCAGAAAGGTGCGTAGAAGATCCATGCCACTAAACCACTGGTGATTGCCGCTAGAAGAACCTTGGGGAAGATGCGCCTCCAGGATCGAGACACTGTCGACTGGTTATCTTGAACATCTAGCAAATTTGAAGAGTAAGCATGGCGACTCATGAGCACCAGGAAAAAAAATATAAGTGGTGCCGCGGTGAATTTTACCAGCACGGCGAGCGTAAAGACGATGATCGGCGGCAAGTAATGAGCTGGCCGAGCGAAACCTCGTTGCTCTGCCCGTAAGGTCAACAGGATACCCAGTAACAATAAAGTGACCATAAACGTGTCATTATGCCCACCCTGGCAGCTTTCCAGTAATACCAGCGGATTCCAGGCATAAAGCAGCATTCCAAGGGTTACGGTACGCGTTGAACGCCCCATCTTCTTCAAGATAGCAGCTACGAACCATATATTGGTCAGGTGCGCAGCCATGCCAAATAAGCGAAAGGCGAAGAGATACCCTAATGGAAAACTACCCGATAGCAATGCCCACAGTGAACAGACTGCCAACCAGACAGGTCCGTAGGCGGAAGTTGCAAAATTCCAATCATCATAAGATGTCAGAGGATCCTTGGGGTAGGCAGATAGCGTTACAAAATACGGATTGGCATGATGGGCCACAATCGTTCGGCCGTAGCCTGCATAAACAAATATATCACGCGAAAGCATTGCTGGAGTGAGTACATGGATGAACCCAAACACTATTACGCCGAAGATGATCACTCCTATGATGCGTCTATAATCGCCTCGCTCCGCTAGCCGGTGGACAAAGAAGGCACAGAAAGCATAGATACCAAACTCCAATACCAGGAGTAGCGAGAACTCGATATCGTTCGTTATGAACATCGAAGCGCGGCGCAATGGTTGTACATGTAGATCATATGGCAGCCATGCTCCCCATAGCAGGAGCAACGGGTTGGTCGGTATTGATAACAGGTATGACTTACCGGCCAGGTGTAGTAGCGGAGTAATACTGACGCAGATACAGAGCAAATATGCAATCGCGCCGGCTATCAAAGCCCTGGCTCGTACAGGCGCTACTTGCTGCCTGGTGGCTACCTGCTCAAGAGGTCGATCAGGTAATCGCGCTGTTTCTTCCATTTTTTTACCCATCAGCATCTTCTCCTAAACCATCCAGCGATTCATGATAAAAAGCATGCTCAGCGTGGCGAGTAAGGTAGGAAATACCAGCATAATTGCCTGGTGAAGACGCGGATGCTTGATGCCAAGCATTGACAAAGTAATAAAGGCAGGAAACATCTCCAGCACAAAACGCTGATTTGACTCAAGCGGGTCAGGTGCCGCAATAGCGGGGCTGAGTATCACATAGAGGAGTGCTACACCCATCCAGATACTATAACTTGCTCGTAACTTGTTTTTCCCCACTATTGCTAAGGCGATAAAGGCCAGCGTCGCGCTCAAATCAAGGAGATTGTGTACTTCATTAAACGAACCAAAAGGTTGATACCAGAATATTTCGGTGAGTGACTGCCACATTCCTTGCCATGGCCACGTTGTATGGCGCCCCCAATGACTCTGTACCGCGACAAAATCAAGTGGATTACCCGAAATATACCAGCAATAGATGGCGTAGAGAGCTGTTCCCAGTGGTATGAGCAAAATTGGTAAGATTCTGAGCAGCATATTCTGCCGGGAGGCAGTGATGCTTTCGCGTGTCATCCATAGCTCGACCATATATGGAATGACCAGGAAGATGCCCGCTGACCGTGTCAATGCAGCCAGCAAACCGAGAAGGCCTGCTAGCCACCAACGCTGCTGTCGCATAGCGAGAAATGTACTTGCTGTCAGTAAAAGAAACAACGACTCATTATAGGGTGCGAAGAAGTAGAAGGCGGTCGGAAATATACAGAGATAGAGCAATGTGCGTTGCGCGACCTGCTCTCCTCCTGCCTCGACGGCAAGCTGGTAGATCACGAATAGCGCTCCGAGCAATGCTGCATTACTGATAATGGTGCCCACGAGCAGGTAGCTCCAACTGCCCAATACATGTGCGAATGCCGTAATAAGCAGGGGGAACAGGGGAAAGAACGCGACATCATACGGTGTTTGATAGCCAAATTGAGCGATTCGCACATAGTTTGCCCCATCCCAGTGATTCCAGGATGCTAATATGCCCACTATATCGACCGGGTTACTCGAATATTTGGGTGCTGTAAGCAGGATATAGCCAACATATGTCACCATCACCAATACCAGGCGAGTAGCGACGAATAACCATATAATGTCTCGAACAGGAGCACGTTTCATAGCTTATATCACCTGCCAAACTGAATCATAGCCGAACTCCGCGACACGACGTAAGTCAGGGTTTGATTCCATATGTGCCAGGAGGTTATGCGCTATTGTTGGGCTATAAAATTGAAGATGAAGCACGACATACTGAATATGATACTGTTTTATAATGGATAAACTAGGGCCTGATGGGAAGTTCATCAACAGCGTTGACATGTAAAAAGTCAATGGTGGTCGATAGCCACTCCAGCCGTTGGCAATGGGATGAGCATGGTAGATTGCATAGTAGTCATACCATGCTTCATTCTTTGTTTCAAAATTTCTGTCCACACCCGCCATCGGAAGCTCTACAATAGGCTGCTGATCTCCATGGGTAGCAAGCCATCGGTAGACAGGAGGGATGGCGCTGCCAGTTGGTACTGCTGTAACGGGTAAAAAAGCTGGTAATGCTTCTAGTAAAATGGCAAGAGGAAGTGCGACTAGCAAGGTTTGAATTGCTATTCTTCTTAAACGAAGGAACCTGGCACGACGTTGGGAAATGTTCCTCTCTTCAGGAGTCTGGAGTTTGTCTTTTGCTACAACTTTCCCGCTCACCATGGTCTGTAACCAGGATACCGTGTATGCAGACGAGAGTGCGAGTACAATCAATAAGACGCCGATAAGGCGGGCCGGCACGCGTAGACCAGCGAAACCCGGCAGTATATAGTAAGCAAGCATCCAGGGTAGAGGAATATTTGGTGGAACGAGTGGTAATGCTGTAGTACCAACAAACCTGGATGGAGCATAAACAAATGTCGACCCGCTAGGTGTGGAAAAATGCAAGGCAGGGCCAAATACGAATAGTAAAACAACCAGTCCGGTCCACACATACGGGCGTATTACGGTCAGTTTCTGCCGGAAGATCAGTATGATACCTGATGCCGTCAGAGCTATGGTTACCAGGCCCAGGAACAGGTAATGTTCACTGTCATATGGAAGTGCCATCCCGTGGTAATCGTTGATGCCGTACAACCAGTTGAATGGTACTGCAAAGCCAAAATCAGTTAGCGTAGCGCTATAGTTTGTTGTCTGGTCAAGTGATCGTGTGAAGCCCTGGCTCAGCGATGCAAGATAGGGCGCCATAAGAATTCCAAGGAAGAGAAACATCACCGTCAAAACGATCGCCGGTCTCATTCCACGTGATAAGAGAGATTTGAGATATGCTCCCTTGTTAGAACGCACTTGTGCCACGAATGGTTTCGCATAACGGAAGAGCACAAAAGCAAGCAGCGCGTAGCTCAAGAAGATACCATAATAGATACTACTTAGTAATTGAAGGAGGTAAAACAGGGCAAAAAGAATCCAGTGACGCCAGCGGCCCTGTTCGAGTGAGAGATCCAGGTACAAAAACGCTAAAGGCATCCATTCACCAGCGACGATGTGGATATGATCGATCTGTCCCAGTCGATAGGGTGCGAAGGCGTATATCAACGCCGCCACAAATGCTGCGAAAGGCCTCCCAGTGTAATGACGCGCCATGATATACATGTTAATGCCGCACAGTAGAAACATTAAATAGAAGGTGATATTATAGGCAAGTACAGGGTTGTGGGTGAGAAGAAAGAATGGCGCAAAAAGAATAGCCTCCCCCAGGAGATTTTCAGAAAATGATAATGAGCGGCTATTGGGATAAAGTATTTGTGCCTGCCATAAATGTGTAGGTGCATGCAGTAATGTCGTCGTATCCCAGGCCATTGTCCACATATTCAGCAGTGGATCCCACCACTCCCCGGCAACCTCGCCTGTGAGATTAGGCGTATAGCGGACAGCCATAGCAACGACCAATCCCACTAAAATAAGCAGGTACAGCGCATCGTGCCAGTTCCATCTCTGGTCCAATTTAGCAGGTGCGCCCTCTTCGAGAGTTGCTTTCCGTTCATGTTTTGCATTCTTTTGTTGTATTGATACCGCCGAAGCATCGACGAAAGAGCCAGCAGATTCAGTACTCATGATCTGATTAAGATGCCTCCATCAAGTAATTGTCCCAGGAGTATGTGCCAGGATAAGACAGTAAATGGTATTTCCACCCATGATCACATGTACGACATGTGAACGCCATGCTTCTGGAATTGCAAATCCGCGTTGTATTAAGTGCATTGGCCACACAAGATAATCAAACGGAAAACTGGCGCTGGTAGGTTGTACCTCGCTATATGTGAGCCTTCCTTGAATATCACGATTGTAACTATACCAGGATGAATGGTAATCGCCATGGTTGAGTGTACCTGGCAGTGCGACGATTCCTACCCTTCCAGACGAACGAGTATGTGCTATCAGCCACAAAGCTGCTTCTCGGTAGCCTGGATAAGCTACCTGTAACACTGAATTCTCACCGTTGAAAATTTCGCTGGTGTACCCTTCCGCCGCATAGCTGGTCAACAAGCCAAGGAGATGTGGCCCAACAAAGAGTATGAAGAGAACTGCCGGTACAACAACAGAGCGAATTTTGATGCGCCGTCTACCGGTCGTTACGGGGCTTCCAGGTGCTGTTTCTTTTTGTATGTGGCTTTCAGTATTCACGTGGCTCGCCCGAAATGCCTTAGAGACAAATCGAACAAGCGCGATTATGCCATAAGCACCTGCTAACGCGATGGGAGGAGCCAGGGGTAAGTGATAATGTGTGCCAACAACTATGTTCAGAAGGCTAAACATGCTCACAATTGAGACGAGCCAGGTACATAGATACGCGATACTGGTTACTTCTATGGTCGATAGGTTCGCTTTCTTCAGGTGGAAACGCACCAGTTGTATCACCGAGTATACGAGAAAAAATACCGCGGGTAGGGTAACAAAGATACTGAGCTTGGCGAAAATAATGTAAAGGACTGCCCAATGAGGAACATGCTCTCCATATTGACCTGCGAGAAATGTCAGGTGGCCTGTTATTGAATGACGCCACTCGAAGAGCACACTTTGCAGCAGGAGGCTGTATGGTTGTTGCCAGATGGCCGGGTCAGCGATGAAGAAGATCACAGGTATCAACAAGAGGGCAATTAACCACCATTTCCATGGGACCAGTGGTCGTTGCTTGATATCCAACCTTGGACGGATCGCGATGAAATAGTACGCTGTAAAAAAGATCATGCCCGGTAGGGCGAGGACCGCTGTATATTTGCTGGCAATTCCTAATCCCATTAGCAATGCTGAAAGCAGGTATAATCGTGGTTGGTGGATTGCGGGCCAAAGTATGAGGTAGGCTACGGTGATCAGCGCTGTCATCGTCATATCAAGATAGGCCAGCGCACTGAAATACACCAGCCAGGGACTGAGCGCAAGACAGAGTGCTGCAAGTAGGGCGACGATACGACCAAAGGGTGCGCGCCCCAGCCAGTAGATGGCTACGATCAAAATTGTACCACTGAGAATGCTAGGAACACGAGCAGCGAAGAGTTCGCTCAACAGCCTGCCAAGGTGGGCATTGAGAAATATGCTAAGACCGATCAGTAGTTTTACAACGGGGGGATGTTCATAGTTGAATAACCATTGATTCGACGTGATACGGAGATGGAGTAGAAGAGGAAAATAGGCTTTCCCACCCATAATATAGATTATCTCATCCGTAACCAGGTCAAGCTGATGGGCCAGGATAATTCGCGGCACAAGCGCAGCAAGCAACAACACGAACACAATAATGCCCTCAATCCATGGAAGAAAGGCTCTGCTCGAGTGGATTACTGCGTCGGTTTGTGGAAGAAACTGCCTCTTTTTATTGGTTTTTGGCAGGGAATCATCAGTAACCGTATCATAGTTGGTATTCATTTACATTTCCAATTGGATATATAAGGTAATTCATATTCGAGACCGTTGGCAAGTATATCATACTGCCTGTATCATAGTCGAGACACCTGGTACTGATATGAGAGAGCGGAAGGAATGCGCTCCAAATGAGCGCGCATAAGCAGGTTTCTGTGGTGCGACTGTGGGAGTGTGAGTTCATATCCAATAAAAAACGGGAAGCATCTCGAGCTTTTAGTTTGACTTGAAATGCTTCCCGTTTTTAGATGTCGTCGTGTATGCTTTACTCTGCCAGCAACTCCTCAATTTTTGCCTCGATTGTCCTTGCCGTGGGAAAGAAAGCAATTTCTTCAGCCGCATTGTAGGGAGCCGCGGGAGCCTGGAGCGCAGCAATAAAAGCGGGCGTCCCATCCAGATCGTAAAAACAGTTTTGTACGATCCATGAATGAATATGGCGCCCGAAACTGGTAAGATCGCTCTCCTCAGTCACCACGATCACCCGGTTTGCATTACGCACTGCTGCCGCAACAGCCTCTTCGTCGAAAGGCGCGAGAGTGCGCAGATCAACGATCTCTATCGCACCACCCACGCGGTTGACTGTGTCGGTGGCTGCCGTGCAAGCCTCCAATACCATGGTTCCCCAACATATGATAGCTATACTTGTTGGCCCATCACCAACACGCAGGCGGCGAGCCTTACCCAGCGGTAATGTATAGTATCCATCGGGGACATTCCAGTATTCGGCCATTGCTGTAATAATGTTGCCATTACTATCCTTTGGCGGTTCAGAGCGGTAGAGCCGTCCGCGTTCCAGGAACGTTACAGGTGACTGTGCTCGTGCTGCTTCGAGCAGAAGACCCTTGGCATCGAAAGGCGTGGCCGGGCAGACTGTAATCATACCTGGAATCGAAGTAAACCACTGCTCGCCTGCGTTCGAGTGACCGTATGCTCCACCGCCTGCTGTACTGCTTGAGATGGGGCCCCCTCCTCCACTCCCAGATTTTGTGCGCAGCAAAAGGGGAACGCTCCAATCGCCATAGCTCTGATATAGAACGCGCGCTGCCATGCGTAGGGTCTGCGCAGCCGATTGATGGTAGTCCACAAATTGAATTTCAGCGCAGCGGGCCTTCCCTTCAATCATACCGGCACCTGCGGTAATACCGACAATGAGCTGTTCGTTCAGTGGGCTGCTGATGGCGCGTTCTGGAAATTTAGTGACGAGCATGGCTGTTGCGCCAAAGACGCCGCCTTTAGGACTACCCACATCCTGTCCATAGACAAAGAAATCCGCATCCCGTTGTGCCAGTTCTACCAGGCCTTCATTAATGGCACTTAGCATCGTTGACTGCCGTTTTGCTCCGCGAGGCGTATTCTCTCGCCATTGTGGCAGCTGAATGATGTGGTGCAACACACGGTCTCCAGTAGGTTCAGGCTCCTGCGATATCTGGCTTTCTGCATGCTCCAGCTCTGCACGTGCCTCTTTACGTATACGCTCAATATCGTCTTCCTGCAGATGTCCCTGGTTCACGAGCCAGCGACCATAGTTTTTCACCGGGTCTTTCGTTGCAGATGTTAGCTCAATCTCTTCTTTTGTACGGTAGGCTTTGATGTCGGTACTGCTGGAA
>CATPCK010000817.1 GCA_955652655.1 uncultured Ktedonobacteraceae bacterium
CTATGTGCGCACCACGGATGTGACGGGAGCGATCAAGCTGCCGGAGGGAGTGGAGATGGTGATGCCAGGGGACAACATCGAGATGACGGTGGAGTTGATCCAGCCGGTGGCTATGGAAGAGGGCGTGACCTTTGCCATCCGTGAGGGTGGGCGCACCGTTGGGGCTGGCATTTGCACCAAGGTCGAAAACTAAGTTTCGCGAGGGTAGGGGCGCAAGCAATGATTGCAGCCCCTACACACAGGAGATAGAAATGGCCGCAGGAACGAAACAGCGCATCCGCATTCGACTGAAAGCCTATGATCATCGTATTCTTGATCAGTCGGCGATGCAGATTGTAGATACAGCGCAACAGACCGGGGCTCGTGTCTCAGGTCCGGTGCCTCTGCCCACCGAGATTGATAAGTACACAGTGTTACGCTCACCATTTATCGATAAAGATTCGCGTGAGCAGTTTGAAATACGAACCCACAAGCGCCTGATCGATATCATTGATCCGACGAACAAAACGGTTGAAGCCCTGACACGTTTGAATCTGCCCGCAGGCGTGGACATCGAGATCAAACTGTAGGGACCAGATTGATCGCGTCCCACAGGGGTGGGTAGTGGCTGTATATTATGATGGATGATGTTGGGCGAACGCGATAAAACAGGTCTACAGTTGAGAAAAGAGGATTAAGATATGCTAAATGCATTGTTGGGCAGGAAGGTCGGCATGACCCAGGTGTTTGGGCCCAACGGCACAGTCATACCGGTGACGGTCATAGAAGCCGGCCCCTGCATTGTGACACAGATCAAGACTGTTGCCAATGACGGCTACGAGGCCGTCCAGTTAGGTTTTGAGCAAGCGACGCTAAAAAACGTCACTCGTCCCGCGTTGGGACATCTTGGACATAGCCTGCCCTTGTTAAGGGCACAGCGCAAACGGCTGCAAACGTATCAACAAGAGCAGCGCACGAAGTCTAAAACGCAGAGCGCCACCACTGAGGGAAGCGAACAGGCTGAAACGACCTCAGAGGATGCGCCAGAGAAAAAAGATAAACAGATAGAGAAGTTACTTAGAGTGCAGGAGAAGCGCCAGCGCCGTCCTGGACCAGAGCTAGGCCCCTTCAAAGTCTTACGAGAAGTGGAACTACAGGGTGGAGTAGCCTCGGAAAAGATTGAACTTGGCAAGCAATTCGACGCGAGCCTGTTCACGGCCGGTGAATCTGTAGACATTGTTGGTACTTCCAAGGGTAAAGGATTCCAGGGTGGAGTCAAGCGCCACGGTTTCGCTGGAGGACCCAAGACTCATGGTCAGTCGGATCGTACTCGCGCTCCAGGTTCGATTGGTTCTGGTACGACCCCTGGCCGCGTATTAAAGGGAACACGCATGGCTGGTCATATGGGCAATGCGCGTGTGACAGCGAAGAAACTGCAAGTGATTCAATCTGATCCTGAGCGCAATCTGCTGCTGGTCAAGGGCTCGGTGCCTGGCGCCAATGGTGGTTTGCTCATGATTAAGAAGCATATGATGAGGTAGGTAACCGAAATGCCCTCGACTACAGTGTATAACATGGCCGGAGAGGCCGTAGAACAGCTCGAACTGAGCGAGCAGGTGTTCGGAGTCACCCCCAATATGGCGGTTCTCCATCAGGTTGTCACCGCACAACTGGTGAATCGCCGTCAAGGCAATGCTTCGACGAAAACTCGCGCTGAGGTATCGGGCGGTAACAGAAAACCATATAAGCAGAAGGGGACGGGTCGTGCTCGCCAGGGAAGTACTCGCGCGCCGCAGTTCCGTCATGGCGGTGTAGTATTTGGCCCAAGACCGCACCCTTACCATCATGACGTTCCAAGGAAAATGCGCCGCCTGGCCATTCGTTCGGCATTGTCCGACAAGGTTGCGAACGAGAAGCTGATCGTGCTCAATGACCTGGCACTGGAAACTCCTCGCACCAAAGATATGGTGGCGATTCTGGATAAGTTGCCTGTGGATGGCAAGCGCGTGCTGATGATGTTGCCACAACGCGACGAAAACGTGCTTCTGTCACTGCGCAATATTCCTTCTGCCAAGGTGCAGCATGTTTCCTCGATCAATGTCGTGGAACTGCTGAAGCATGATTGTTTGATTATGCCTTTGAAAACCGTGCGCTGGCTCGAAATGGTGTTCGGTGATGGCATGAGTGCCGAAGAAGCGAGTGCCAAAATCGCCGGCGACAACACAGGCGAAGACGAGTTGGTCACCGCATCGACGGATAGCGAAGAAGCCGAAGAAGCCTAGACGAGGAGGATAAAGGCTGTGGAGATCACAGAAATACTGCGTCACGGTATAGTGACTGAAAAAACAGTAAAACTGCAAGAGCAGAATAAATATACCTTCAAAGTGGCGTTAGAGGCAAACAAAATTGATGTGCGCCGTGCTGTTGAGACCATGTTCAACGTGAAGGTTGTCTCAGTCAACATTATTCGTATGCCAGGCAAGACGAAGATGTTCCGGCGTAAAGGGGCCGCTCCTCGAGTTCAAGAGGCCCGTGAGTGGAAGAAGGCGATTGTTACCCTCCAGGAGGGATATACAATCGACGCATTGAAGGCGTAAGGTGTGTTAAGAGATGCCAATTAGACAGTACCGACCAACTTCTCCTGGGCGTCGTGGCATGTCAGTTTCGACATTCGAGGAGATCACAAAGACAAGGCCAGAGAAATCTTTGACCGTCAAGTTGCAGAAGCATGCTGGCCGCAATAACCAGGGTAAAATCACCACTCGCCATCGTGGCGGTGGTGCCAAGCGAGCTTATCGTATTATCGACTTTAAGCGCAATAAGTTGAACGTGCCCGCCAGGGTCGCGGCCATCGAGTACGATCCAAATCGTTCGGCTCGTATCGCGCTGCTGCATTACCTGGATGGTGAGAAGCGCTATATCATCGCCCCGCTGGGACTGAAGGTCGGTGACCGGGTTTCCGCGGGACCAGATGCCGATATCAAGCCGGGCAATGCGCTGCCCCTTAAGAATATTCCCACCGGTACTACCGTTCATTGTATCGAGTTGGAGCGAGGACGTGGTGCTCAGATGGCACGTGGCGCGGGCACTGGTGCGCAACTCATGGCGAAAGAGGGCGATTATGCCCAACTGCGCCTGCCTTCCGGCGAGCAACGCCGCGTGCATATTCTCTGTATGGCCACCATTGGCCAGGTGGGTAATATCGATCACGAGAACCGCAGTATCGGTAAAGCCGGGCGTTCACGGCATATGGGCCGCCGTCCAACCGTGCGTGGATCCGCGATGAACCCACGCGACCATCCACATGGTGGTGGTGAAGGCCGTGCGCCAATTGGCGGACAGCCGCAGACACCCTGGGGCAAACCTGCTCTGGGTTACAAAACTCGTAAAAACAAGAGAACGGATCAATTCATCGTTCGGCGTCGCAATGCTGGTAGGAGGAGGAAGTAAATGTCGCGCTCAAGAAAAAAGGGGCCCTACATTCATGAATCGCTCAGAAAGAAAGTGCTGGCGATGAAGCGCAGCGGCGACCGCCGTGTGATAAAGACCTGGTCGCGTGCTTCAATGATCTTCCCGGAAATGGTATCGATGACCATTGGAGTCCATAATGGGAAGACACATGTGCCTATCTACATCACTGAGAACATGGTAGGCCATAAACTAGGTGAGTTTGCTCCCACACGACACTTCCGTGGTCATGCGGGTGGCAGGAGTGAGAAGACCAGTTCGGTCCGGTAGGAAAGTGTGGGGAGGCGTGGGCGCAATTCAATGCGCCCCTACACCCTACGTCTGTAGGGGCGCATTGAATTGCGCCCGAGAGGTACGAGATGCAAGTCAGGGCTATTGCGAAAGATATTGGCATTCCGCCGCGCAAGATGCGTCTAGTCACCAACGCGGTGAAAGGGAAAACAGTGATTGAGGCTCTGGCTATTATCCAGTTCCTGCCCAACGCAGGCGCGCTACCAGAGAGCAAAGTCGTGGCGTCGGCAGCGGCGAACGCGGAGAATAACTACAATCTCAATCCAGATGATTTATATATTCTAAATATTGTGGCGGACGATTCATTCCGGATCAAACGTGTGAAAGCGCGTTCTCGTGGCCAGGCTGCTCGCATTCTGCGGCGCTTCTGCCATGTTACGGTAATCGTTTCGGATGATCCGGCAGACGCCGGGCGTTAAAAAGGAGGACACTTTTGGGACAAAAAGTGCATCCCACAGGTTTCAGGCTTGGCGTCGTCAAAGGATGGCAGTCCCGCTGGTACGCTGAGCGCGATTATAAAGACATTTTTGCGGAAGATGTGCTGATTCGTCAGGCCATCAACAAAGAACTGTTCAACGCGTCGGTCTCGAGAATTGAGATTGAGCGTGCCGCAGCAAACCAGGTCTCGGTGACGATTCATACGGCGAAGCCGGGGATCGTGATTGGGAAGAGCGGCGAGAAGGTAGATAAGCTGCGCTCGATGCTTGAGGCAAAAACCAAGAAGCGTGTGCGCTTAAATATCATGGAGATTCGCCAGCCGGAGCTGGATGCCTACCTGGTTGGGCGTAGTGTGGCGGAGCAGCTGGAGAAGCGTGTTTCATTTCGCCGCGCAATGAAACAGGCGGTCCAGAAGTCTATGCGCGCCAACGCAAAGGGCATTAAAATTATCTGTGGCGGCCGCCTGGGTGGAGCGGAAATTGCTCGCTCCGAGAAAGAGGTCGAGGGGAAGATTCCACTGCACACCTTGCGAGCCGATATCGATTATGGGCTGGCAGAGGCCCATACTACCTTTGGTGTCATCGGCATCAAAGTATGGATTTATAAGGGCGATATACTTCCGAGTAAACGCCGCGAGGCGCTTGAAGGACAGCAGGAAGCTGCCGTCCAGCCACCATTTGCCCCACGCGAACGCGATGGCGGAGATCGTCGCGGTGGTGATCGCCGCCGCGGCGGTGAAGGTGGGCAACGCGGTCAGCGTCCGCAAGGAGACCGACCACAAGGTGGAGACCGTGGCCCCCGTGGGGAAAGGCCACCGCGTCCACAAGGTGAGCGTCCGGCACGTCCACAAGGTGAGCGTAGTGCGCGTACGCCACGTCAACCGCGCCCGCAGGGTGAGCGTCCAGCGCGTGCGCAAGGTGAACGTACACCACGTCCACAGGCTGAGCAACCCGCACCAGCTGAGGAGACACAGTTGCCTCAGGCTCCAACGGTTCAACCAGTTCCTGAGGTTCCTGAGGAGACGTCGCCGCCAACGCCACCAACACCGGAGACTGGGACGACTCAGAGCGAGTAGAGGAGATTCTAAGCCATGTTATTGGCACCGTCACGTACAAAGTACCGCAGACAGCATCGCGGTCGTATGAAAGGTACAGCCCAGCGTGGGAACACCCTCGCCTTTGGCGAGTATGGGTTACAAGCCCTGGAACCATGCTGGATGGAGGCTCGTCAGATCGAGTCGGCACGTATCGCCCTGACCCGCTTCATGAAGCGCGGTGGTAAAGTGTGGATCCGTGTCTTTCCAGATAAACCGATCACTGCTAAACCCGCCGAAACCCGTATGGGTAGCGGTAAGGGCGCGGTTGATCACTGGGTAGCAGTTGTTAAACCGGGACGTATCATCTTCGAGATTGGCGGCGTTTCCGAAGAGGTCGCTAAAGAAGCTGTACGCCTTGCGAGTCACAAGCTGCCGGTCGCGAGTCGCTTTATTACACGAGGGGAGGCGGAAAGTGTCGAAGCTTAATGAACGTCGTAAGCAAGTCGCTGAATATTCTGCAGGCGAAGCGATGCGTGAGCTGAAGGAACTGCGCGTAAAGCTGTTCAACCTTCGTTTGCAGCAGCAGCGTGGCGAAGTGAAGAACAATCGCATTTTCGCCCAGACTCGCAAAGATATCGCACGCTTGCAACACCGCCTGACACAGTTGGAGGATGAAGAATGACACAGCAGAGTGTGACCTCCACGCAGCAGGTCGCGGCCCCTAAAAAAGGCCGCCGCCAACAAAGAGTTGGGCGCGTGGTGAGCAACAAAATGAATAAAACAATCGTAGTTGTCGTAGAGACTTTAAAAAAGCATCGTATCTATAAACGCACATATAAACAGACGAAGCGATTTCAGGCGCATGACGAAGAGAATATCTGTCAGATCGGTGATATCGTCCGTATCGAAGAGTGTCGTCCACTGAGCAAGATGAAACGTTGGCGTTTGATTGAGGTCATCAAGCCCAGCAGCGGTATTGTGCCCGTTGAAGAGGTAGTGGCTGAGGTCGATCCCGACCTGTTATCCGAGGAGTCGGAGTCTGATGAGTCCGACGTGTCCGACGAGTCGGAAGAATAAGGAGAAAATGGGATGATTCAGCCACAAACACGCTTGAAAGTTGCCGATAATACCGGCGCAAAAGAGATCATGTGTATTCGCGTCCTCAGCGGTTCTGCCAAGCGTTATGCAGAGATCGGCGATGTGATTAAAGCCTCTGTGAAACAGGCCACGCCCAATGGCCAGGTCAAGAAGGGCGAGGTAGTGAACGCTGTGGTGGTTCGCGTCTCAAAAGAGTATGTGCGCCCCGATGGCTCGCATATCCGTTTCGATGAGAACGCCGCCGTGATTATTGCCGCCGGTAATAACCCGCGAGGTACACGTATCTTTGGACCGGTGGCCCGCGAATTGCGCGAACGAAACTTTATGAAGATCATTTCGCTTGCGCCTGAGGTGCTTTAACGAGGAAGTGTCCTTTTCGGCTCAGGAGAGTGAGAGGAAATAGATGGCAGTAAAACAAAAAGAGAAAAAGCCTCTTCACCTCGCCAAAATGAAGATCAAGAAGGGTGATACCGTTTTGATTATCACAGGCAAGGACAGAGGGAAGCAAGGTACGGTTTCGCGGGCTATGCCACAGGACGATAAAGTCATCGTTGAAGGGCTCAATATTGTCAAAAAGCATGTACGTCCGCAGGGCCAGACCCGTCAGGGGGGCGTTATCGAGAAGGCGATGCCAATCCACGTCTCAAACACGATGCTGATTTGCACCGAGTGTGGGCAGCCTACCAGAGTAGCGCATGATCGCCGTCCAATGGGATCAGATCAAAAATTACGCCCCGTTCGTGTGTGCAAGAAGTGTCACAAGGTCATTGAAGACCGGATGAGGAGTAGTTAGACATTATGGCATCGAGGTTGAAAGAAAAATATCAACAAGAGGTTGTGCCAGCCCTGCAGAAGGAGTTTAACTACAAAAATCCAATGCAGGTCCCAGGCGTCCATAAAGTGGTCGTCAATATCGGGATGGGCGAGGTCATCCAGAATGCCAAAGCGATGGATGCTGCCGTTTCAGACCTGGCCACGATCACCGGGCAGCGCCCGGTAATAACCCGTGCCAAGCGCTCAGTTGCAGCATTCAAGCTGCGTGAAGGAATGCAGATCGGCTGCATGGTGACGCTGCGTGGCGACCATATGTACCAGTTCCTCGACAAACTGGTGAATGTAGCTCTGCCACGCTTGCGAGACTTCCAGGGGGTTTCCCCTGAAGCGTTCGATGGGCGCGGCAACTATACGCTGGGTTTGCGTGAACAACTGGTCTTTCCCGAGATCGACTACGATAAAGTCGACAAGGTGCGTGGTATGGAAGTGAGCATTGTAACGACTGCTCGCACTGACGAAGAGGGGCGACGACTGCTCAAATTGATGGGCATGCCCTTTAAGAAATAACGCTGGAGGGCGAAATGGCAAAAACCTCAATGATTGTGAAGTCGAAGCGCAAGCCCCGCTTTAAGGTGCAGCAGCATAATCGCTGCAACATCTGCGGGCGGCCTCGTGCTTACATGCGCAAATTTGGCCTGTGCCGCATTTGCTTCCGCGAACGTGCGTTACGCGGTGAGCTACCCGGCGTGACCAAGTCAAGCTGGTAGTCGCGAATATGTGAAAGGGTGTAAGGACGGAAGCGACAAGTATGATGAATGATCGCGAGCACTCACGTTTCCTGTCCTTCGTGATTATGGAGGATTTCCATGAATATGACTGATCCCGTTGCGGATATGCTAACGCGCATCCGTAATGCGGTCGCAGCACGGCATACTCGCGTACTGATCCCGGCCTCGAAAATGAAGCTGGCTATTGCGCGTGTGCTGAAAGAAGAAGGCTACATCAAGGATATCGAGATCCTGAAGGATAACCCCCAGGGGACTATCCGTGTGACTCTGCGCTACGTTGATAAGAAACCGGTGTTGACACAACTAAAGCGCGTCAGCAAACCAGGACTTCGTGTCTATACAAAACAGGCTAATATCCCTCGCGTCCGCGGTGGACTGGGAGTGGCCATTCTTTCGACGCCGAAGGGTTTGATGACAGGTCATAGCGCCTATCAACAGGGCCTGGGCGGCGAAGTCATCTGCTACGTTTGGTAGAAAGGCAGGTTTAGCATGTCTCGTATTGGACGCGCTCCAATTCCCGTGCCGCCAAAAGTGCAGGTGAACTGGGACGATGGCAATCTCGTGTCCGTGAAAGGGCCCAGAGGTGAGCTATCGTATCAGATCGATCCTGAACTGTCTCTGAAGCTCGATGATGGAACGTTGACTGTTAGTCGCCCATCGGACAGCAAGGAGCACAAGGCGAAACACGGCCTCTATCGCTCTCTGGTCAACAATATGGTGGTCGGAGTAACGAGTGGGTATACAAAACAGTTAGAGATTCACGGGGTCGGGTATCGCGCCGCGAAGGTTGGCGAGAACCTGGTGATCCTGGTGGGCTATTCCCACCCGGTCGAAGTGCAGCCCCCAGGGGGCATTTCATTCACCGTGGATGGAGTTGATCCAGCCACCAAGGCAACGAAGATCAGTGTCCATGGCATTGATAAACAACTGGTGGGCGAGGTTGCTGCGAACATCCGTCGTATCCGTAAGCCGGAGCCCTATAAAGGCAAAGGCATTCGCTACGCGGGAGAGGCAATTCGCCGTAAAGCTGGTAAAGCTGGTAAAGTTGGCGGCAAGAAAAAGTAAGGGCCGCGCATAATGCTCTGGCATTGCGTCCAGCCCAGGCCACGATGTAATGTATTATATGCGATGTATGCGATACCGGGGGTAGATGAGAGAGACGTAGTGCCGACCACGTATCTCGGGAAAGGCCCTCCATCGCAGAGATACTGAAAGAACAAGTACAGATGATTAAAAAAATTAACGCGAATAAGGCGCGGCTGCGGCGGCACCAGCGTATGCGAAATCATTTGGAAGGCTCACAAGAGCGTCCAAGGTTATGCGTGTTTCGCAGTGGTCAACATATCTACGCACAAGTCATTGATGATTTGACAGGTGTAACACTTGCAGCGGCCTCATCAATCGATGAAAGCCTGCGTAACTTTAAGCTTGCTCCACCTTCGTCTGTCGAGAGAACAAAGGAAGAAAAGGCCGAAGATGAAGCAGCAGTGGAGATGGCTGCTGAAGTAGCTCCCACGAAGGGCAAGGGAGCAAGGGCCGAGAAGCCAGCGCAGAAAGCTGCGGGCAAAGGTGGGCAACCCCAGAAAGGTGGCTCCTCTGGCAAAGGTGGCAAACCCTTCGCACAGGTCAAGACCCTGCTTCCAGCTGCACAAAAAAGCGCAGCGAAGACGCCCATCGAGGCACTCGCCCCGATTGCGCGCAACCGCAAAGTAGCGACCGCTCGCGAGGTGGGTAAGCTAGTTGCCCAGCGTGCGAAAGAGCAGGGCATCAGCCGTGTTGTCTTTGACCGGGGAGGTTACGCCTATCATGGACGCGTGGCTGCACTTGCTGAAGGTGCTCGTGAAGTAGGCCTGGATTTCTAGGGCCGCGAGGAGTAAGATGGTGAGAATAGATGCTACAAAACTAAACCTGGAAGAAACGGTCGTTCAAGTAAGCCGCGTCTCCAAGGTGGTCAAAGGGGGCCGACGCTTTAGCATTCGGGCACTGGTGGTTGTTGGTGATCGTAATGGCTATGTTGGTTGCGGCCTTGGAAAGGCCAGCGAATATACGGAAGCCATTCGTAAGGGTGTGGAAGACGCCAAGAAGAACCTGATGCAGGTGCCTCTTTCCGGGACGACCATTCCTTTCATGGTAACCACGCGCTTTGGCGCCTCCGAGGTCATGCTCAAACCCGCGGCTCCTGGTACAGGAGTTATCGCCGGTGGAGCTGTACGTGCCGTGATGGAATCGGCGGGCGTGCGCGATATCTTGACCAAGACGCTTGGAAGCACGAATAAGTCGAACACCGTCCATGCCTGCTTGAAGGCCCTGCGCGAACTGCGCTCTCCTGAAGAAGAGGCGGCTCGTCGCGGCAAGACTGTTGCTGAGATCGTAGGTAGGAAGCGCGCTGAACAGATTGCTAGCGCGAATGCTTACGCGGCTGAGCAGGCTGCTGCTGCTCGCGCTGCCCGTGAAGAGGAAGCGCGTGAGCGTGAACGCCGTGGTGGTGAACGCCGTGGCGAACAGCGTGGCGGCAGCGGAGATCGACGTGGCGGCGACCGGCGTGGTGGTGGCGGCGACCAACGATCCGGAGACCGCCGGGGTAGTGGTGAACGCCGTGGTGGCGGCGGTGGTCGTAGATAAACGCCCCGCCCAATAGGAGTAAAGTAAAATGGCAACACTGCGAGTTAAATATATTAAAAGCTCAATTGGCCACCCAAAGGATCAAAAAGCGACAATTCAGGCACTTGGGTTTCGCAAGCTTCAGCAGACGGTTGAACATCAGGACACCCCTGCAATACGTGGCATGATCCAGAAGGTGATTCACCTGGTGCAGGTAGAGGAGACTGTCAGTGAAACTCTCTGATTTGCGACCCACTCCTGGTTCGCACAAGGCAGAAAGACGTGTAGGCCGTGGACACGGCTCCGGTCGTGGTAAGACGGCGGGACGCGGTACAAAGGGACAGAAGGCGCGCACGGGTGGCCAGATCCATCGTGCATTCGAAGGCGGCCAGACCCGCCTGGTGAAGCGCTTGCCGTTTGTACGCGGCCTGGGCAACAGCAATACGCCTTTCCGCAAAGAATATGCAATCATCAAAATAGCTGATCTTGCACGGTTTGATGCCGCTTCTCAGGTAACGCTCGAGCAGTTGGTGGAGAAGAAATTGATAACGCCTGCCCAGGGGCGCGGGCTGGTGAAAGTCCTTGGGAATGGTGAAGTGGATCGCGCTCTGACAGTACGTGCACACAAGTTTTCGGCTAGTGCGCGCGCCAAGATCGAGGCGGCTGGTGGTACGGTGGAGATCATTCCGACGAAGGTCTATGAAAAGACTAAGAGGAGTAAAAACCAGGACACGAAGGCGCCGGCGGGCCAGGCGCAGGGCACCAGGGAATAAGCTTCCTGGTGCCCTCGTGGATTGGTTGTGTACCATCGGCACTGCATAAAGGAGGCTTTCATGTGGGAACGACTGCGCAGTATCTGGACGGTTCCCGATCTGCGCAATAAGATTCTTTTCACACTGGGGATGTTGCTGATTTTCCGCGTCCTCGCTCATATCACTGTGCCCTTAACATCCGCTGAACAACAGAACCTGTTGAAACTCTTCTCGGGGGGCGGAAACCAAAATCTGGGTCAATTGCTTGGTCTGCTGGATGTCTTTTCCGGTGGATCTTTGCAAACGTTCTCCATTGTTGCTCTAGGGGTGTATCCGTATATTACTGCTACGATCGTGATGCAGCTGTTGCAGCCTATCATCCCGGCATTGCAGAACCTGTCAGCTCAGGGCGAGGCTGGTCGTCTGCGCTTCAGCCAGATCACCCGCATCATAGCCGTGCCACTGGCCTTCTTGCAGGCGTTGGGACAGACAGCAATCTTCGTGCGTGCGGGCGTTCTCAATCCCAATACGTTCGGTCTCTTTGGTCCGAACTGGTTGGAAACCTTGTCTATCCTGCTCGCGTTGACCGCTGGTACGATGATCCTTGTCTGGATTGGTGAGTTAATCACCGAGAACGGCATCGGCAATGGCATCTCGCTGATCATCTTTGGTGGCATCGTCAGTCGTATTCCTCAACTGTTTCGGGAGGGTTACCTGGCTGCTACCTCGACCGCGGGCAGCATTATCAGCGTGGTCGTTTTCTTGATTATCGGCCTGTTGACGGTCGTTGGTATAGTCTACATTTACCAGGGGCAACGACGTATTCCCGTGCAGTACCCGACAAAGCGCATGGTCGGGCGTGGCATGCTGGTTGGTTCTGCTCAAACAACCTACATTCCTATGCAGGTAAACAGCGCGGGTATGATCCCGCTCATTTTCGCACAGTCTATCCTGATCTTCCCGGCGGTACTCTCACAGTACCTGGTATCGAGTGATGTGAAATGGCTTGCAAGTGCGGCTAACTGGGTTGGTCTCTACCTTGCCAATACCACGCTCTGGTACTACTGGGCCCTGTTCTTTTTGCTGGTGTTCGCTTTTACCTACTTCTATGCCTACGTAGTGTGGCAGCAACAGAACATACCAGAGAATTTGCAGAAACAAGGAGCTTTCATCCCTGGCTACAGGCCAGGAGAGCCGACCAGCAAATACTTGTTGACCATCCTCAATCGTATCACGCTGGCGGGCGCTCTTTTCCTCGGCATAGTGGCGATTCTGCCGTACTTTGCCAAAGTTGGGGGTAATCAGTTGTTGAGTGCGGCGGCACTGCTGATTGTAGTCGGTGTCGTGCTGGATACAGTCAGGCAGCTTGAAGCACAAATGGTCATGCGTAACTATTCGGGTTTTCTATCATAGCTAAGGGTGCAGTCATTGCGCCCTTCGCATCATTATGAATCGTTAGGGCGCAATGAAGCGTTTTGACGAACTTCCAGCGCAGGAGAGAAAAACGTGAATATTATCCTGATTGGCGCACAAGGTTCAGGGAAGGGGACGCAGGCAGAGAAACTAACCAGCTCTCTGGGTGTTAGCCACGTTGCTAGTGGCGATATGTTTCGTAAAGCCTTTGATGAAAAAACGGAGTTGGGCATAAAGGCTAATGCCTATCTTGATCGCGGTGAACTGGTTCCCGACGACATCACTGTGGCGATGGTCCTCAGCCGCATTAAAGAACCAGATTGCGCAAATGGTGTGCTGTTGGATGGATTTCCGCGGAATATTGCGCAAGCGCAGTCGCTGGATGAAGGATTAAAGGAGACTGGACGGCAAATAGATGTGGTGATCTATTTGGACGTTCCAAGAGAGGAACTGCTGAAGAGACTCTCGGGGCGTTTTATTTGCCGGGCCAATCAGCACGTTTACAATCTATATGCTAACCCGCCGAAGGTAGCGGGCGTGTGTGACCTGGATGGGAGTGAGTTGTACCAACGCTCTGACGACAGGGGAGAAGCGGTACAGATACGCCTGGACATCTTTTTCAATGAGACCATTCAACTGCTCGACTATTATGGTTCGCAGCAGAAGTTGATAGAAGTGAACGGGAACCAGGATATTGACCAGGTACATACAGCTATCCTGAGCCAGCTCAATGCTTTTAAGCAGAGAAAGAATAAGGGGTAACGCGGGTAGCATAAGGTGAAATACCTTCACGTGCAGTCTTTATTGAAAGAAACGATCATGGCACCCATCATTAAATCGAAGGAAGAACGAGAGAAAATACGCGAGACTGGCCGTATCGTCGCGGATGTGCTGGCGGAATTACGCGCCGCCGTGCACCCCGGAATGATCACCGGTGAACTTGATCGTATCGGGGCCGAAGCGTTGCAGCGCAGAGGAGCAAAATCAAGCTCTTTGGGCTATCATGGTTATCCGAAGTCGCTTTGTACGTCTATAAACGATGAAGTAGTCCATGGTATTCCGGGTGATCGCGTCTTAAAAGAAGGCGATATTGTCAGTATCGACTTTGCGGCTTTCTACAACGGTTGGCATGCAGATTCAGCCATCACTGTACCGGTAGGGACGGTGTCACCTGAAGTGCAGCGACTGCTGAAAGTGACAGAAGACTCGCTCTACCGAGGCATCGCTGCCGCCCGTGCCGGAAATCGTACCAATGATATCAGCCGGTCGATTCAACAGTATGTTGAGGCGGCGGGTTTCTCAGTAGTTCGCCAGTATGGTGGGCATGGTGTTGGTCGTAGTATGCACGAGGACCCCCAGGTTTTGAACTATGTCGAGAAGGGATATCCAAGCTATACATTGAAGCCAGGTATGGTTATTGCTATCGAGCCAATGGTCATTATGGGCGCGAAGGAGACTCGTGTCCTTGCTGATGACTGGACCGTGGTCACGGTCGATAGCAGCTACTCGGCACATTTTGAGCATACTGTGGCTATCACCGAGGGCGATGCCGAAATACTGACAACGCCCTGAGAACCGGACTAATTTCTCTCTCGACATTGGTAGATATTTGTGGTATAATTCGTAGTTGGCTGCAGCAGTGTCAACTGCTGCCATTTTATAGTTCTGGAAATCATCAACACAGTCCATCCCCGCGATGGCTGGAGATCATCACAGACCAGCAATCATCAATCATATAAACGTGTGAACCTGTTTTGCAAAAGCGTGTCACGGCTGCCGCGTCCAATGCATTCTTGTAGGTTCGCAAGCGCAAAAGAGCAACATATGCCGATAGAGAAAGGGAACTATGCCAAAAAAGGATGAGATCGAAGTTGAGGGCAAAGTGATTGAGGCCCTCCCCAACGCCATGTTTAAGGTTGAAATTGACGAGCAACACCAGGTCCTGGCTGTCCTCTCAGGCCGCATTCGCATGAATTTTGTGCGCATTGTGCCAGGCGATAAGGTAAGAGTAGTATTATCACCGTATGATCTAACTCGAGGCCGCATAACATGGCGTGTAAGATCGTGAGGTGATAAGTCCCCTCATTGTTCCTTTTTTATCGGCATCATAACCGTTCGTAGAGTAATTTTTTTCATCTAATCTATAAGGAGGGCAAGCCATGAAAGTGCGTGCCTCAGTAAAACCGCGTTGCGAGAACTGCAAAGTAATCCGTCGCAATCGTATAGTGATGGTTATCTGTAGCAAAGATCCAAAGCATAAACAGAAACAGGGCTAGGCGAACAATGTAGGGGCAATCTCTGTTGGTTGCCAGGGGTACCCACAGGGAGCACCCTTACATATATGGAGGGAAACATGGCTAGAATCGCCGGCGTTGACATTCCACGTGATAAGCGCGTGGAGATTTCGCTGACGTACATCTTCGGGATCGGCCTCACAACGAGCAAGAAGATCCTGGAGAGAACGCGCATTAACCCGGATACGCGGGTTAAAAACCTGACCGAAGAAGAGGTCAACCGTCTACGCGAAGTGATCGACCGCGAATTTAAAGTCGAGGGAGACCTGCGCCGCGAAGTGGACATGAACATCAAGAGGCTGATTGAGATCGGCTGTTATCGTGGTATGCGGCATCGCCGTAACCTTCCGGTTCGCGGTCAACGTACCCGCACGAATGCACGTACACGACGCGGACCAAAGAGAACTGTAGCTGGTAAGAAAAAAGCCGTAGCTAAGAAGTAACGTAACGAAGGGGAGGTATTGCAAGAAGCATGGCAGCAGGAGACAAAAAGAAACCGACAGGCAAACCAAGGCGGCGTGAACGCAAGTCCATTCCCCGTGGGCAAGCCCATATTCAAGCAACATTTAATAATACAATTGTGACCTTGACCGACCCCAATGGTAACGTTATCTCGTGGGGTAGTGCTGGTGGACAGGGATTCAAAGGCTCCCGTAAGAGCACTCCTTATGCCGCGCAGGTCACTGCTGAGACAGCAGCTCGCAAGGCGATGGAACACGGCCTACGCCAGATTGAAGTCTTTGTGAAAGGTCCTGGCTCCGGTCGCGAGGCGGCAATTCGTTCTCTACAGAATGCTGGCCTCTCCGTCACTTCGATTATCGATGTAACACCTATTCCGCACAATGGATGCCGGCCGCCCAAGCGGCGGCGTGTATAACTCGCGCTGTGCGTGTAAGGAGGATATAACTGAATGGCACGTTATACCGGCCCCGTCTGCAAGCTCTGTAGACGTGAGGGGGTAAAACTGTTTCTTAAAGGCGACAAGTGCATGACAAAATGCACGCTCGAACGTCGCAATACTCGACCAGGACAACACGGCGCTGGCCGTCCGCGCAAGGCATCTGGCTATGCACTGCAATTGCGCGAGAAACAGAAAGTTCGCCGCACTTACGGCGTTCTAGAGCGCCAATTCCGCAAGCATTTCAATACCGCGGCTCGTCGCCCTGGCAAGACCAGCGAGAATCTGCTGCAGGTACTGGAAATGCGCCTGGATAACCTGGTGTATCGCCTCGGCTTCGCGGACTCTCGTGCACAGGCACGCCAGCTCGTGAACCATGGACATTTCGCCGTCAATGGCCGCAAGACCGATATTCCTTCGTTTATTGCTAAGCCGAACGATGTAATCTCCGTACGTGAACGGGCGAAAGGACTGGAATACTTCAAGATCCGGGCGTTATTGCTCGCGCAGAAGGGTGTACCTGCCTGGCTTAGTTTGAATACTGATGAAATGACTGGCCGTGTCCTGACACTGCCGTCACGAACCGATCTTGAACTGCCCTTTGAAGAGCAGATGGTGGTTGAACTTTATCAGCGCTAATTAGTACGTTGAGTCGGCGGATGGGAACATGCCTTCACGGTCCCTATGGGACCGCAACAGGGCGCAAAACTCTTGGACTACCAAAGTTTCTGCTTACTAGTTTCGATGGTAGAAAAAGAAAGGCAGGTTAGAACCTTGCAAGATAGTATTACTCTGCCTCGCATAAAGAATACAAAAACACAGGATAATTATGCGAGCTATGATATTGAGCCTTTAGAGGCGGGATATGGGGTAACCCTGGGCAACTCGCTGCGACGTGTGTTGCTCTCTTCCCTACCAGGCGCAGCAGTAACCTCTATACGGATTGAGGGCGTACAGCACGAGTTTCAAGACATCCCGGGTGTGATGGAAGATGTCACAGACATCGTGTTGAACGTTAAGCAACTGCGCCTGCGCTCCTTCTCGGACCATCCGGTGTCGATGCGACTGGAGGTCGGCGGGGAACGTGAAGTTACTGCAGCCGATATATTGGCTCCCAGTACAGTAGAGATTGTCAATCCCGATCTCCATTTAGCAACACTTGATAATGAAAATGCCCGCCTTGAGATGGAACTGGTTGTTGAGACCGGTCGAGGCTATGTTCCCGCCGACTCGAAAGAAGATCAGCCCATCGGGGTGATCCCTGTCGACGCCATTTATACGCCGGTACAGAATGTGAATTACACGGTGGAACATACGCGCGTGGGGCAAATAACCAATTTTGATAAAGTAATTCTTGAAATCACGACGGATGGAACGATCACGCCCGATGAAGCTCTGCGGCAGAGCGCGGATATCCTGGTACGCCATTTCACCCAGCTTGCCAATTACCGCGCCGTTCTGACTGAGCCGGAGAAGGCGCCATTAAGTAGCCTGCCAATACCACAAAAGATTTACGATACGCCAATTGAAGAACTTGATCTTTCGGTACGTGCCTATAACTGTCTCAAACGCAGCAATATCACCAAGGTCGGTCAAGTGCTTTCGATGAACGAAGAAGATTTGCTGGGTGTGCGTAACTTTGGCGAAAAGAGCTTGCAGGAATTGCGCGAGCGATTGCTGGCGCGTAACTTCCTGCCGAATCCGCGCACAAGCACTGTTGGAGCCGATATGGACGGCGATCACGAAATGGAGGACTAAGGTGAGGCACCGAGTTGCCGGTAACCGTATGAGTATGCCTGAGCCACGCCGCCGTGCAGCGCGCCGTAGCATGATGGCAGGTCTCATTCGTTACGATAGAATACAGACTACGGAGGCGCGTGCGCGCGCCATTCGTGGCGAGGTTGAAAAGCTGATAGATACAGCTGTGAAGGGACGTCAGGCGGCCCAGCAGCACCTGTATTCAGTCGTCTCCGACGAGGACAAGGCCCAGCAAATCCTGGCTTTTGCTCGTCGTGGCCGCTATACCCTCGATAAGAGTGTAGCCTCCAACGAGGAGCGGGCCGATCTCGATAAACCGCCCTTAACCGATAAAGGGCGCAAATTCCTGGAGAACAAGCTCAAGGGAAGGCGCGACGAACTTTTGCGCATCATCTCTAACGAAGATGAGGCTGAGAGGGCGCTTGAGGCTGCGTACGAGTCGATGGTGATCGAATTGCATGCCCGCCGCCTTATCCTCAGCGCATTGCCGGACGAGCTGGTCGTCAAAAAGATGTTCGAGGAGCTGGCACCGCGTTATGAAGGCCGCCCTGGCGGCTACACGCGCATTACGAAACTGGGTAAACGTAAGGGCGACGCGGCCGATATGGCCCAGATTGCCCTCGTATAAATAAATGTAGGGTCGGGGCTTGACCCCGCCCTGCCTAGTCCCCGTTCGGGCTAATCGGATGAGGGCTACCCGAACGGGGCATGCCGTGCCCCTATCTACATTAAAATGATGAATATTGCGTGTGGTATTGAGTATGATGGTACCGATTTTCACGGTTTTCAACGCCAGCCTGATCGCCATGGGCAGACGGTGCAGGGAGTATTAGAGGCGGCTATTGCCAGTATCTCTCAGGAAAAGTCTGTCGTAAACGGCGCCGGGCGCACAGATGCCGGTGTGCACGCGAGTGGGCAGGTGATCCATTTTCGGACAGCCTTCCATTTATCGCCGGAGACCTGGCAGCGCGCGCTGAATGCCGTCTTACCCAATGCGGTGGCGGTACGGTGGGCGAGAAAGGTTCCAGAAAGCTTTCACGCCCGTTTTAGCGCCGTGAGTCGCTCCTATCGCTATTCCATCTGGAACGATTCCGCACCCACAGCATTGCTAGCGCGTTATAGCTATTATCACCCGCAGGCATTGGATGTTGACCTGATGAACGGAGCGTGCCAGCTGTTGTTGGGGCGCAAAGACTTTGGGGCGTTTGGACGGAGTCCCGACGAGACCAATCCAAGAAAAAAGGGGCCGCATTCCTGTATTCGTACTATGTTACAAGCACGCTGCATTCGTGAAGATGCGCGGGCGAAAGCACTTATCTATTGTGATTTTACTGCGGACGCCTTCCTGACAGGGATGGTGCGCAGAACCGTCGGGACATTGTTGCTGGTAGGGCAGAAACGTCTCAGCCTTGCCGAATTTGCCGCCATTGTGCAAAATGCGGATAAGACGCATCCTGGTTCAGCGGCCCCACCACATGGGCTGTGCCTGGTACGGGTTGATTATCCTGAAGAATTTGGAGTATCAAACAATGATGAAGACATATAGCGCCAGAGCCGCTGATCTGGACCCCAAATGGTATATTATCGATGCAGAGGGTCAGGTTCTAGGTCGCCTGGCATCCCAGATCGCGCAGATTCTGCGTGGGAAGCATAAACCAACGTTTACCCCACATCTCCAGAGCGGCGATTTCGTGATCGTGATCAACGCGGAGAAGATTGCTGTTACAGGCAGACGCATGGATCAGAAGGTCTATTATCGCCATAGCCAGTACCCTGGTGGTTTGAAGAAGACTACGCTGCGTCAAACGTTGGAGGGCAGGTTCCCTGAGCGCGCATTGGAGCACGCGGTACGGGGTATGGTTATGCATAATCGCCTGGGTGCGGATATTATGTCCCACCTGAAAGTCTATGCTGGCCCGACGCATCCACACCAGGCTCAGAAGCCTATTCCCTGGACAGGCCCGCAGTCATTGCTAAAGCAGCCCACTGAGACTGCCGAGGCTAAGTAAACAAGAAAGAGGAGAACCTACCTTGGCAGATACCAAAGGTGAGTATTACTATGGTATGGGACGTCGCAAGACGGCTGTAGCCCGCGTGCGCCTGTACCCCAATGGTGATGGCAGTATTACAGTCAACGGGAAAAGTGCCCAGGCCTATTTTGGCACTCGTGAAACCCCGCTTGCCACAATGAATGCCCCCTTGCGCTTGCTTGATCTGGGCAACGCATATACCATCACGGTTCGCGTTCTTGGTGGTGGAACCAGTGGGCAGACGGGCGCTATTCGTCACGCGGTTGCTCGTGCCCTCCTGCGCGTAAACCCTGAATGGAAGCTTACCCTGCGCAAAGCTGGCTACCTCACACGCGACCCTCGTATGAAGGAGCGCAAGAAACCCGGCTTGAAGCGTGCCCGTAAGGCGCCACAGTACACAAAACGTTAATAACTTTCAGAGCAGGGGCAAGCCCTGCCCCTACATTTTATTCACGACGCCGCACGATGAAATGTAAGGGCAGGGCTTGCCCCTGCCCTGATATTGCTTGTGGTCGCCCTCCTCATTTCCACTAGAACTGTCATTCGTCTTTTTTCGCCTCCAGTGCGTTCACCCACTGCTCTACCGTGAGCAAGAACGGCGTACCTGGATGCTTCAAACGCAGGCGAGCTGAGAGCGCCGCTGCTGGAGGAGGGCGCAGGTCGGCTTTATTCAAAGTCTCCTCGTCCTGGAAAAGTTCGGCTGGTGTACCTGTGAAAACGCGCTTGCCAGCGCGGAAGGTGACGACGCGCTGGCAATGTTCGGCAACGAGCGACATATCGTGGGTAATTATCAGAATTGTCTTTCCTTGCTGGTGCAAATCGCGCAACAGGGACATGATTCCCCTGACCATGCTGTAATCCTGGCCGGTGGTTGGTTCATCCACAATCACAATTTCCGGCCCCATCGCCAGCACAGCCGCTACCGCCAGCCGCTGCCGCTGCCCTTTGCCCAGGAAGAGAGGATCTTCGTTGGCGTACCGGGTCAGGCCTACCGCCTCCAACGCTGCTTTCACCGCTTTGCGCCGCTGTACCGGCTCTATCCCCAGGTTGATCAACCCATATTCGACCTCGTCGCTGACCTTGCGACGAAATAGCTGGTGGTCTGGATTCTGGAAGACATAGCCAACCGAGGCAGGTAGACGCGCTCGTACTTTGCGAGAAGCCAGGTCTTGTCCCTGTACCTGTACTCTACCCCGCGCTGGCCGGTAGATACCCGCCAGGATTTTCGCCAGCGTGCTCTTGCCACTGCCGTTTGGACCAAGCAGCGCCAGGATTTCGCCGCGATAGAGTGTAAGATCGACGCCTTGCAGTGCCACTGTACCATCTTCGTAGCTGTACCAGGTATCTGCAACCGTCACTATAGGCTCCTGCTTTATCATGTCGTGCGAACGTGAAGTGTCTGCGGAAACAGCAGTGTCAGGTCGAGGGAAACTGCTGCCTTTACCTGTCTCCGTGGGTGCGGCATCATGTAGCGAGCGCTCTTCTGGCTGTTCTGCTTGAGCGTGAACGAACCCGGCAAAGGCTATCTCCCCCTCTTCCAGGGTGAGCGGAGGACGCGCATGATAGGTGTAACCTGTCAACCACGAGATGCTCGTCAACTCGCCAACAGAAGCCCCGCAGCGCTCCAATAGTGTACGTTCAGCGTAAAAATCATGGGGTGTGGCAATCAGTTCAATGTGCCCCTCATTAAGCAGGGCGATGCGATCACAGAATGTCGAGAGAATGTCGGGGTCCTGCTCAACCAGCACGACGGTCATCTGGTAATCTTTCCGTAATCGAGCAATTGTTTCAATGACTTCGCGTTTACCCGGCGGGTCAAGGTCGCTGGTTGGCTCATCGAGAAGCAGTACCTGTGGTCGCATAGAGAGAAATGAGGCTATAGCAACTCGCTGCTTCTGGCCGCCTGAGAGGTCAGCGGGATGGAGATAGGCGGCTCCATGCCACAATTGTTGCAGGCCAACGCGGCACAGGCTCTCGTAGGCTCGTTGGAGAATCTCTTCGGTGGGAAGCCCCTGGATTTGCAGGCCAAGCCCAAGCTCGTGCAAGAGACTCATACGCAAAAACTGGTTTTCTGGATCCTGCAGTACCATGCCGACGCGGTTGGTGACAGGCGTCCTGGCAGTGACTGGCTCGCCTGCTGCGCTTATCGTTCCACGGAAATGCTGCGGGAGTTGTTCTGGCGTCAGGCGAGAACTGTAGGGAATGGCTCCAAGCATGGTGCGGCAGAGCGTCGTCTTGCCTGCTCCGCTGGGGCCAGTGATGCCGAAACATTCGCCAGGCTCGATCTCCAGGTCTATACCGCGCAATACCCACCCGCTAGACTTTTCGCTAAAAGTGGGATAGCGCCACCAGAGGCCATCAATCACAAGAGACATAGCGACTCCTACACACCCCTCCAAAGCAGCGTCATGACAGCAGGATGCGGTCCCAGCGCGAAATACAACAAGAGGAGACAGAGGACAGCGACGCCCCAATCGATCAAGTGCCAGGGGCTGCTTTCATA
>CATPCK010000818.1 GCA_955652655.1 uncultured Ktedonobacteraceae bacterium
AATCGCAAAATTCTGACGCTCAATTTGATGGTTCCAAGTATGATGCATCAACCCATGTTTGATGTTGCGCAGCTGCTGCAGGATTTTCGCGACGCTTGTCCCCGCTTCGAGTAATTGCCTTCCAGAGCTAGTGAAGTCATCGCTTCCTGTAAAAGTCGTATCCTTGTGCTGGTTATGCATGTATCGACTTTCATGCTCCCTTCTGACGTACAGCGTCATAGAGCTTTATACTACGATAGATGTTAGGAGAACGTCATGCCTATTCGAGATAACGATGAAACGCGCAAAGCTTACTATCGTGAGTACAACAAGGGCTGGTATCAGCGACATAGAGAGCGTTTGTTAGAAAAGAATAAACAGCACGATGAAGAGTTACGACAATGGCTTAGACGGTACAAGAGCAAACTTTGCTGTATGGCATGTGGTGAGAATCATCCTACGTGTCTTCAGTTTCATCATCGTAATAGAAGCGAGAAGAGTTTCACTATTAGTCACGCCATAGGAGGAAGAAGGAACTTATCCTTCAGAACCTTAGAAAAAGAAATTAGCAAGTGCGATATCTTGTGTGGTAATTGTCACGCAATACGCCATTGGAGAGAAACACACGATTTTGATGATTGGAGAGAAGTACTACCCCCCCTTAGACTGAGTACATAGGAGAAACCATGCCATATAAGGACAAAGAAAAGGCGAAAGAGTATCAGAAAGAGTATCAAAAAGGATGGTATCAGAGGCACAAGGATGAGGTAATAGAAAGAAAAAAGCAGAAGCAGCAAGATATTCATAATTGGTTTAGGAGATACAAAAGTACTCTTTACTGTATGGATTGCGGCATCAGTCATCCAGCAGTATTACAATTTCATCATCTAAGTAGAGCAGATAAAAGCTTTACTATATCTAGTATTGTGTCAAGGGCAACCAGTGTTAAGCAAATAACCAATGAAATAAAAAAGTGCGATGTACTCTGTGTGAATTGTCATGCAAAGCGACATTGGAGAGAAACGTATGGGTCTGATAGTTGGGAGGAGTTGCTACCGTCAGAGGAAGAATGAGAATCTAAAACGATGCAAATATAAGTAAAGGCGGTTGTCTGTAAAAAGGACAACCGCCTTTACTACGAGAGCCGGTGATCGGGCTCGAACCGATGAACCTGCCATTTACGAAACGGCTGCTCTACCAACTGAGCTACACCGGCTTGTTGTAAATTTAGTTTGTCACGTTTAAGCTACGAAACGAGTGCTCTACCAACTGAGCTACATCGGCTAATGGCTTGTCTTTATGATGTGTCAATACACATCTCTGACGTAAGGGATTATAAACCCAAATTCTCGCCCATGTCAAGCATTTTTAATCGCGTCTCCTTGCTCGACCGTCCTGGTATTTCAGTTCGTGGAGTACGAGCTAGATGGTCATGTTACTCTTCCATCCAGCATCAGCTAGCAAGCTAACAGGCGATTAGTACTATCTTTGTCGATTATCGTTTTGTTTCTACCGGGAGAAACGTCAATAAGAGTAGGAAAAGCTGGTTGGAAGGAGTTTTGTTGTGATGAGCGAGGAAAGAGCCCACGTATCGCCGTCTGATGAAAAAACTGTGTTGATCGTAGATGATGATCGCGATATTGGTGAAATCCTGCAACAAATTATCGTAGATCAGACAGATTATAAAGTGGTGTGGATTGCCGAGAGCGATCTTGTGCTAGACGCGGCATCCTACATGCGGCCCTCTCTACTCATTCTCGATTATATGTTGCCTACCATCGATGGGTTGCATCTCTATGACCGCTTGCAGACGATTGACAGCATGCGCGGCGTCCCCACTGTGCTTATCAGTGCCAGCCCGACGCTGCCATTTGATGAGCTGCGTTCGCGTGGTATCTACCTGCTCCATAAACCATTCGAGCTGGATGATTTGCTGGATATTCTTGCTCAATTGTTATCCTAACTTGAGCTTATATCAGCGGTGTCACAAGTTAGTAATGGGATCACTAACTCTCTGATTGTTTTCTTGATGGGGCTAGCTAGCTCCTGTTGCATCCGCTAAAGAAGCATTATTGCCTCCTTGCTTCCTCAACAATTGACATATTATCCCCTGGTATGATACTCTCAAATCGTTACATACCTTTTTATGTAGTGCTGGCGTGCCTTCAAATAGCGGTATCGATAAACGTATTTACGATTGGAGGGTGTAACTTTGTACCCGGTCCTGGTTTGATCTGGGTAATGATGAAAGACAATCCTCATTTGCTTTGTCTCCGCGTGTATTCCGACCTGGAAAGAAAGGAGTATTTTTCTTTGCTATACTCCAACTCTGCGTTCACTATGAGGTTGGAGAATGGCGAAACCTCGTAGCGTATTGGAGAGTATGACTGTCACATTGTTGGAGATCACGAACAAAGATGGCAACTCAGCTGGACATTGTTCCAGTGTCCGGTGTTATGGTTCCGTCCAGGGGTAGATGGAAGCGTCCATCTACCCAGAGAAGCCGCTTGAAGTAACATTCATAGTGGATAATTACTTAATCAGATGGAGGTAACCATCAATGACGATGAAGCGCGAAATTAGCGTTACGGTGAATGGGCAGCAACACCATTCAGAAGTTGAGCCGCGCATGTTGCTGGTACACTATTTGCGAGAGACATTAGACCTCACTGGAACTCACATCGGTTGTGATACCTCACAGTGTGGAGCATGTACCATCCTGCTCGATGGCCAATCGGTGAAAGCATGTACCGTGCTGGCAGTGCAGGTTGATGGAAGTGAAGTAACCACCATCGAGGGACTGGCCCCGGAGGGGAGTCTCCATCCTATTCAGGAAGGCTTCTGGGAGAAGCACGGATTGCAATGTGGTTTCTGCACGCCTGGCATGATTATGGCCTCGTATAACCTGCTCAAAAACAATCCCAACCCGACCGAAGAAGAGATTCGTACAGGCCTCAAAGGCAATATCTGCCGCTGCACCGGCTATCAGAACATTGTCAAAGCTGTCCAGTATGCAGCTGAACAGATGCGTACCAGTGCTGCCGAGCCTGTGGGTGCTGGCGAGTAACCTCGAAGGCACGAAGCTCCAAATTTCTTCCAAATGCTGTTTCTCACAATGAGAAAGGATGGGTATACAAATGGGTATTTCAGCTCTGGTTGGTTCGCCGATCAAACGGCGAGAAGACCCTGGCTTGATTACAGGTCAAGCGACCTATGTTGATGATATCAAGCTTCCTGGTATGCTTTATATGGCTGTGCTTCGCAGCCCTTATGGACATGCTCGCATCAAGAGCGTGAATAC
>CATPCK010000819.1 GCA_955652655.1 uncultured Ktedonobacteraceae bacterium
CCTGGCCTGGTGGGACAACTGCGGTCAACTGTGAGCCTGACAAAGATGCTGATGTATAGTGTCGAGTTGTACAAGCAGCTACGCGTGGATGGGAAAGCGGGCTATTTCGAAGCTGGCAGCTTACGCCTGGCGTCTTCTAAAGAGCGTATGGAAGAGCTCAAGCGGCAGGTCGGTTTTGCCAGGGGGGTTGGACTGGCCGCGGAACTGATCAGCGCGAGTGAGGCCCGGCGCATGTTTCCTTTGATGAATATGGAGGGGGTCGAAGGGGCATTGTATCTCCCTACCGATGGCTCCGCACGCGCTCCAATCGTGGCAGAGGGCCTTGCTAACGCGGCCCGGCAACGCGGCGGAGCTACTTTCTATGAACATACGCTTGTAACCGGCATCGAGGTGAACAAAGGGCGTATTCAGGCAGTAAACACAACGCGAGGGCGCATCAGCACCGAGATTGTGGCAGTAACCGCGGGTGTGTGGTCGCCGCGTATCGGGCGCATGGCCGGTGTGACGCTGCCGCTGATTCCGATGCAGCACCAGTATGCTATGACGGGGCCGCTGAGCGAGCTGGCAGGAGATATCAGTATACCCAACCTGCGCGATCCTGATAAACTGGTCTATTTTCGCCAGGATGGAGAGTGCCTGGTGATAGGTGGCTACGAACGCAATCCCGCGGCATTGGATGTGGACGCTATTCCAGAGAGTTCAAATCCCACGGTGCTGGGTTTTGATCCTCCTCGCTTTGAGAGCCTCCTTGATGGCTGTATAGAGCGAGTTCCTGTTATCAGGGGGGCCGAGTTGGTGAAGCGGGTCAATGGGCTCGAGTCCTTTACCCCTGATGGAGAGTTTATCCTGGGTGAGTCGCCCAATGTGAGAGGTTTCTGGGCAGCCTGTGGCTTTTGCGCCCATGGCGTGTCAGGCGCAGGCGGGGTCGGCAAGATGATGGCGGAGTGGATCGTCGAAGGCGAACCGAGCCTTGATCTCTGGCACATGGATATGCGCCGCTTCGGGGCATATACAGCCAGCCGCCGCTATATTGCTACGCGCACCCATGAAATCTACAGCACATATTACGATATCTTTTACCCGGCCCAGGAACGCAACAGCGCACGAAGACTACGCCTCAGCCCGGTCTATAGCCGGCTGGAGGAATTGGGAGCGGCCTTTGGGGAGAAGGCAGGCTGGGAACGCCCGAACTGGTTCACGGTGAATGAAGCGATGGCGGAGGGTCAGGGATGGCCGCAGCCATATGGGTGGGCCAGTCGTTACTGGTCACCGGCAATTGGCGCGGAGCATCAGGCCACACGCGAACGGGTCGCCATATTTGACGAGACCTCTTTCAGTAAATTTGAGGTGATTGGCAGCGGGGCGGCAGCCTTTTTGCAGAGCATTACGGGGAACCAGATGGATCAGCCATTGGGGACGGTCACCTATACACAGATGTTGAACAGGCATGGCGGCATCGAGTGCGATTTAACGGTGACACGGTTAGACAGTGATCGCTTCCAGATTATCACGGGGACCGCTTTTGGCCTGCATGACCTCTCCTGGATTCGCAGTCAGATGCCTACCGATGGCTCAGTGTATGTTCATGATATTACCTCCAGTCGCTGTTGTATTGGTGTGTGGGGGCCACGAGCACGCGACCTGATGCAGAGGGTCAGCGAGCAGGATTTCTCGCATGAAGCGTTTCCCTACCTGACGGCGCATCAGGTGACGATTGGCGATATTCCTGCATTGGCGTTGCGCGTCACCTACGTGGGCGAGCTGGGCTGGGAAATCTATGCTCCCATGGAATATGGCCTCAAGCTCTGGGATACGCTGTGGGAGGCTGGACAGGGGCTGGGTATTATCGCGGCAGGTTACCGGGCGATCGAGTCGCTGCGCTTGGAGAAGGGCTATCGTTACTGGAGTGCCGATATTCATTCTGAATATAATCCCTATGAAGCGGGACTTGGTTTTGCCGTGAAGCTGAAAAAAGGTGATTTTATTGGACGGGAGGCGCTGGAGCGCCTCAAGGCAGAGGGGGTGTCACGCAAGCTCTGTTGTTTGACGCTCGACGATCCCAGCGCGGTTGCCCTGGGCGGGGAGCCGCTGCTGGATGGTGAGCGAGTGCTGGGCCGTGTGACCAGCGGCGGGTACGGCTACACGGTGCGCCAGAGTATCGCTTACGGGTATCTCCCGGTAGAGTTTGCCACGCCGGGGACACTGGTCGAGGTGCAACTGTTTGGTGTCAGGTATCGAGCGACTGTGATGAAGGAGCCGTTGTTCGATCCGAAAAATGAAAAGGTCAAGGCATGAAGTTTTCTTTCCTATTCGCTGGGAGTGGCGCCGATGACGAAAGCATCGACATTGTTGACCTGGCCGCGCCAGTAGGGAACTTTGACTTTGTGCCCGGCGCTCATGATTGTGACATCGCGCATATGCACGTAGCGATAGATGACCGGCAGGCCTTCAGGGCCGATCTCGGGCTGGTCGAGCGCGGGTATGAGGGCGTGATAGTAATCACGTAGGGCGTCCGCCACTTCGGGATCTCGTTCCCGGTGGAGTTCTTCGTTCAGGTCTATGTAGAACTGGGCGTAGCGGGCGGTGCTTACCATTACGCCGAATACGAGTAGGCCCTGCATTTGAAACATCATTTCAACGTCGAGGTCCTGCTGCTCGACCAGGCGCACCCACATTTGTAATGCGAAATCCTGGTCGCCGTATTCTTTTAGCCAGATGTTGCGGCGCTCGATGCGTGTGAGTGGGCGGTATGCCATGCTCTGTGCGTCCGCTTCGCCACCGATGGTCGATGGTGTTTGTGAAGGTTCTTCTTCTGGGGTATCCATGCCTGCCCCAGTTGTATTTTCTTGTGGTTCCTGGTTTTCTCTATTGGTATTTTGTTCTGTTCTCTTTTCCATGGAATTTACTTTCTAATAGTTATCATGTCTTTTCATTATCATATCATGTGTCTTTACTTTTTTTCTTGTCATCTGCGGCCAATATGGTTCTGATCATTAGTAAGTATGTTTGATACGAGCAGTTAAGCGATTTCGTTTCGTAGGGGCGGGAGCGGTGTGGATGTGGGGAGGGGACGCTTGCGTCGCCCTGGGAG
>CATPCK010000820.1 GCA_955652655.1 uncultured Ktedonobacteraceae bacterium
CCGCTGCGTCCACGCCATACGAAGTAACCACCAGCGCTGCTGGTCAATGGGTTTCACAAGGTTCAGATTCAATGCTTTGAGGCGATTCTCAGTAGTGTCCTCTGAGACTTGCTGGTAGTTGATGAGACGATCTACAGCACCACTGAAGCCAAGCTTTTGATAGGCAGATAATTCTTCAGGACTTGCCTCAAAGCCCCCACGGCGTAAAAGATGTCCAATTTGTGGAGCAGTTGCTAAAGGACCATTAAGGTGGAAGATAGCATTCATGCCATTATGCTGTATGAGCTGCTCTATATTGCTCAATCCACCTTTTTGTGCCACTTGTTCTAAGGCGTATCCGCCAATTGCGGCACCCGCCACTCCCGCTATCGAGGCTCCTATAAGCGCGCGGCGCGATATCTTGCGTTTGCGAGGAACTACCGGGGCTGCATGGCCAATAGCATCCATAGTAGGCATTTGCGAGATATGCTTTACCCCGGTAAATGCCTCGGTTGGCTGATTATAGATATCTTCATTGGAGCTCATATGATTACTCCCACGGTGACTATCCTTCCCTGCTATTTATTCGCATTTCAGGTACGCTGATAGTCATTGTAACAGACAGTCTTCAAGAAACTCTCAAGACAAGTTTAGGAAAGATTCAATTTTTTGTTACCACCCTTGCTCATACCCTGCTTTCAGTGTACACTGTAGCAATGCAAACGAAAAGAAATGTAGTACAATTTGACACAGGACGAAACATAGAAGGTGAGGATCTGGCACCAGGTGAGGGTGCCAAAATCAGGCAGAAACTATTACTCTTTATCCTCCTCATGCTGATGCTATCCGCGCTTCTGTTCTTAGATGCAGTACTGCCTTTAGCAGGGTTCTGGTTCCATACCGCTTTATTGACGCAAACCGGTTCATGGGCGCTCCTACCGGCTCATATCTTCTTCCCAGGCTGGGCCGTTACATCATCAGTTAGCAGTTTGACACCCACTCCACCACCTATCGCTCTCAGTTGGCTCCAGATACCACTGCTTATCACGGCTATGCTCTTCGTCTTTCTCGTGTATGTGTTTGCGCTACACCTGGTTCCCCTCTCTCTAATAAGCTATCGTTCTATATTATACACAACACTACTGCTGGGCCTACTGTGTATCCTTATTCCCGTCGTTACCTCACCCGATATTTATTCTTATATCAGTTATGCCCGTATGGGTGTGATCTACCACCTTAATCCTTTGACAACGCTGCCAACAGCCATCAATAGTGATCCTACCTTTGTGCATCTTTATTGGAGCAGCCAACCCTCGGCCTATGGTCCAACATGGGTCGCCATCACCAGCTTATTGCAATGGCTCATGCTTCCTTTTGGCAGACAATCGCTATTGCCGATGGTGCTGGCACTACGTTTCTCCGGCCTGCTTGCCCATGTGTGCTCTACTCTGCTCATCTGGTCTATCGCGGGTCAAATACAACAGCGTTATGGGCTGGTTTCAGCGCGAAAACGCATTGTAGCGACGCTAGCCTTTGCCTGGAATCCGCTGCTCCTCTTTGAAGCCTGTGTCAATGCCCACAATGACGCCGTGCTGCTCCTACTTATCTTGCTGGCAATCTGGTTTCTCTTACCAGGAACGCATAAGCTTAGAGGGAATATCCTTGCTACTCTCATGCTAGTCCTGGCAACCTGTCTTAAATTAAATGTTGCACTACTGTTACCTTTTTTCTTGATTTTTATATGGAAGCAAGAGAACCAGGAGAACGTGCCTTTACGCACGCCCTTTGCAAGAACGTTGTCGATGGCCCTCATCTATGCTGGCAGCATCATCCTGCTCTACGCGCCCTTCTGGCAAAATGGCAAGATCTTGGACGTCTTCCAGGCCAACCCCACCGCATCGCGGGATATCAACACCCTACCGGAATTCCTCGGTCACCTCTACAACAGTTTAATGGGAGCAATTGGACACTCGCCTGTCCCTGTGAATGGTTCGCAAGCGGAGAATGTTACTCACGCGCTTAGCATAGCTATTTTTGTCATGCTCTATGCGATACTCTGCTGGCAAGCAATCGTTAGAACACAGGCAATGAAAACACTTCCCAGTCTCATGCGCTGGCTGGCATTAGCCTGGGTGCTCTATTGTGTTTTCGGGACGCCCTGGTTCTGGCCATGGTATAGTGTAACGCTATTTGGGCTCTATGCCCTCGTTGAGGCCACGAGTGAGGTTGATACGTTGTTGTTCGGCATTGTACGTTTGCCGCTTGCCATATACCTGTTCGCATTCAGTATGCTCAGTATCTATAGTTTCTATGCCTGGGGACCTCACGTTATCTACATTCCGGGTCTACCAGGTTTTCAGTGGGCATTTCTACGAGGCCTCTGGGTATGGATCATTCCGCTCCTGGCGCTGCGATGGCCGCTTAAGCCGGTTATAAGGCAGCACACCGGGGGAACAGCATTGCAAGCGGAGCAGAGCTTAGAAAGGATCACATCATGCCAACCGTGAATATCAGTATGCAAGGGAAGATCAGCATGGTGACCGGCGCCAATTCAGGTATCGGGAAGGCAACCGCGCTGGCACTGGCACAGATGGGTGCAACCGTCGTGATGGTCTGCCGGGACCGTGCCAGAGGCGAGGAAGCCAGGAGCGAGATTACCACGAAAAGCAGGAATAACGCTGTTGATCTCCTGCAAGCAGACCTGTCATCGCAACAGTCCATACGACAACTCGTCGGGAACTTTCAGCAACACTATACGCACCTGCACGTACTCATCAATAATGCGGGAGCGGCCTTCCCTGGGCGGCGGCGAGAAACCGTGGATGGATTGGAGATGACATTCGCCGTGAACTATCTGGCGCCTTTCCTGCTGACCAATTTGCTGCTCGATGTGCTCAAAGCCAGCGCGCCAGCACGGATTGTCAATGTCAGTTCTGATGCACAAGCATCAGGTTACATTCAGATAGATGATTTGCAAGCAGAGAAACTCTATAGGCCCATGCGCACTTACCCACAATCGAAGCTGGCCGTGGTGCTGTTCACCTACGAACTTGCGCGCAGGCTACAGGGAACGGGCGTGACTGCCAACTGTCTCCATCCCGGCTTCGCTGCGACGCATATCGGGCAGAGGGATGTAGGGCCCGCTGTTCGCCTTCTAGTGAAGTTGATCGGGAGCTTTGGCGCGAGCCCGCAAAAGGGGGCGAAAACATCGATCTACCTGGCCTCCTCACCCGAGGTGGAAGGCGTCACCGGCAAATACTTTGTGAAGAGCCTTCCCAGGCGGTCAGCTGCCATCTCCTATGATGAGTCGCTCCAGCGACAATTGTGGGAGCAGAGCGCAAAGCTGGTGAACTTGTAGGTTCCCCTGCTCATCTTCAAGGAGGCGCTGATGGCAAAGGTGCTCGCAGGAATCACGATGTCGATCGACCAGGCGGATCGGCTACATGCCCGAGGAGCGGGGTCTCTACCCAACATGGGGTGACCGAGCAGCTCGTCGTACCGGCTGTAGCGACGGACGCGGGAATCATCGCCTCATCCGAGGTGATCTTCGCCATCCTGGTCGCTTGGCTGTGGCTCGGCGAGGGCTTGAACCTGGTCCAGATCATCGGGGCGGTCATCGTGCTCGTGGGCATCATCCTGACCCAGACGGCCCGCGTCAATGACCTTATTGGCGCGGGCCTTGCATACCGGGCTTAGCCGCTCACGCGCGCGACGCGCATTCTGTCGAGGGCGGTCACGTTGAATCCCTTCGCGAAAAGCCAGATCGGCAGGATGAATTCGAACAGGCCTCCGGGAACGAGCCCGACCAGTCCCAGGCCAGCCACCGTGTCAACGATGCCGAGCATGTCCAGCACCGCTACCAGCAGCAACGCCGGGTAGCCGATGAGACCGAGCACCGCCAGCCATCGGGGAACGAGCCTGTTCCTGAGCAGCATGTAGCTCAGCATCAAGCCGCCGAGGGCGGTGTAGAGGTAGACGAGCATCAGTGTCCAGTGGCGCAGCGCGACGAGCAGGGTGCCGAGCGTTTCACTACTCGCTCCATTTGTCGCCGTGGCACTCAGGGTCACCAGCAAGAGCCCACCCAGACCAAAACCGACGGCAGCGATGGCCAGTTCCGCAATCCTCACGCCCGCGTAGCCAAGGGCGAGCGCC
>CATPCK010000821.1 GCA_955652655.1 uncultured Ktedonobacteraceae bacterium
ACAATATTATCGCTCGCCATAGTCGCCATTAAAGTACGCGTACCGAGTGATGCACTTGCAATGTGCGGCAAAAGAACCACATTTTCAATCGTTAACAACTCTGGCTCAACCGCCGGCTCATTCTCGAAAACATCCAGGCCCGCCCCCGCAATTGTTTTCGCCTGCAATGCTTTTACCAATGCCTTCTCATCGACGATCGGACCCCGTGCCGTATTAATCAAAATCGCCGTCGGTTTCATCAGATGGAATTCACGTTCGCCGATCAAATGATGCGTCGAAGGCATATAAGGCGTATGTATACTCACAAAATCGGACTGTTGGAGAACTTCTTCTATTGACATATACGTCATATGGTTTTTTTCTTCATCTTCCGCCGCCATCCGGTTGACATCGTAATAGATAACCTTCATATCAAAGCCACTGGCACGTTTGCTTACTAACTTGCCAATACGGCCGGCCCCAATGAGACCTAAGGTTGAGCCATGTACTTCAGCGCCACAAAAGAGCAGTGGGCCCCACCCTTTGTACTTGCCTGCTCGCAGGAACCGTTCCGCTTCGGGAATACGCCTGGCCGTCGCCATCAAGAGAGCAAAGGCCAGGTCTGCCGTTGTGTCTGAGAGCACTCCAGGAGTGTTACTGACCGCAATGCCAAGCCGCGTCGCTGCATCCACGTCAATATTGTTGTAACCAACAGCCATATTTGCCACCATCTTCAGGCGCGGCGTATTAGCTGCGCAAGCTTCTAAAAACCTGGCATCAATGTTGTCTGTGAGAAGACTGTAAATATAGTCATGACCAGGACCTCTACGCAGCAATTCTTCGTAGGGCCAGATAACGCCCTCCTCCATGTTGGCTTCTACATCACCAATCGCCTCAAGCAAGGGATAAGCTGGATCGGGGACTTTCTGCGTCACCAAAATCTTCGGTCGTTCTGCCATAATAACCTCCTAACAATAAAGTTATATAGTATTGTATCATGCCTTGAAATGAATCGCCGAACACCGAAAGACTTCTCATAAAGAAAACCCCTGACACGTTTCCCTGGTAAAAAACGTGTCATTTCTATATTCTTTCTGCTATTGAGGAGCGAACCTTTGGAAAATAATCAGGCAACCAGAAAATGGTCAGATTTGCATGGTATAGCGGTGGTCAGTCTTTCTGATGGGAAGAAAGTCGGCACCTGCGAAGATTTCTACTTCGAGCCAGCTACAGGTAGCGTCTACGCGCTGCGTGTCAAGACTGGCTTGCTCGGTCATAAATTGTTGCCCGCAGCCGACATCGGCACCATTGGGCATGACGCGATCACGACCGCCAATGAACAGGGGCTACACGGCGAGTCAGGAGATGAGCGGCTCGCAACCCTCGTCCTCGGCCAGAACCTGCACTCCTATCGAGTGATGAGCGCAAGTGGCACCCTGGTGGGCACCGTCGGCAATGTGCTCCTTGACACCAGCACGCCCGCGGCGCTCCATATCGCTGCCTTTGAACTGGCCGGCGGACTGCGAGAACAATTAGGTGGCCGCTATCCGGCCTTCCCTGCATCGCAAGTGGTACGCTATGGGCAGGATGTGCTCATCATCCCCGATGAGATAGCCCAATCTCTACACTAACGAGGGGTTCAGGGAACTGCAACAGAAGAAGTACTGAACAGCGCACAAAACAAAAAAAGGACCGCTAGCCGGCCAAGGGTTGACATTTGCTCTCTCCTTCTTTATATTGCATTCATGGAATACAATATATATTAATCAGTAGAGAGCGCTATCGCATGACACGGTCAGGAACCCTCCTGGTGAAAGAACCGGGATTAAAAACCATCTTTCAAGGTGAAGAGCACCCATACGTTCGTTGTATCATCGCCGATACAACAGATCCTGAACGTCATTTTGAGTGTCGTGTACTCGATGAAACTGACATACCTGTTTCTATTGGAGAACCTATCAACCTTGATGTAATCAAAGTTGTAACGGAACGTCGTAGTGGTATAGTGCGATTTGATTGCCATTTGATCAAAACACCGACACAAGAATAGATGGGAGCTAAACACTATGAATTGCCCTCAATGCAATGCTGTACTGCCAGAATCAGCCACATTCTGCCATTCGTGCGGGTCACCTGTTCGCACAGCAACATTCTCTTACCTGCCGCCTGGCACACCCGCCTGGCCTACTACTATTCTACAAAAACCCATAGTAATAGCGGGCGCTACTGCTCAAACTCTACAGCACAAGGAAAAAGAAAGCATTTCTTCCACGAAACCGCTTCCTGCCAGGCCGAAACGCTCGGCTCGCACCGCCCTCATCATTACCACACTCTTTATTCTTGTTCCATTGGTGGGCATAGGCTCGACGCTTGGCATGTTGTGGTTCAATGGCGAGATACCTGTTAGATCCGTCAATGCATCTTTGAGTGTGCCAACCCCGTCGACACAGCAAACCCCAGGCGCATCGAATGCCTCGACGCCCACAGCTCAAGCGCAAACAAATCAGTTGCCCACCCCCTCTTCGTTTCAAACAGCAACTATCGCTGAAGTAGGCGTCACGCTGAAATACCCGAAGGAATGGATAAAAGATGTCCCGCAGACAACTACTAATAGCGTCGTCCTTGCCTTTCACCCTCAACAAAAAAATGGCATCGACCTCTTTTTAGAGCGCTTCACTTCTGCCACTTCGGCCAAACTCACCAGCGCCAATGACGTCAACCAGAACAATCTGACCTCATTCCAGAATGCACAAGGCATAACCAACTTTCACGCCATCTCACCTTCTTCCACGCAGGTCACAGTGGGAGGCGCCCAGTGGGATGAACAGGATGCCACCTTCAGCACGAGTCAGGGGCTGGTGTTCCACCTCACTTCTATCGCCGTTCAACACAATCAGCTTTACTATGACATCCTCTTCTACGCGCCTGGCGTCGTCTATAACGAGGCTGTACAGAAGTACTTCCAACCCATGCTGAGCTCGCTGCAATTCCAACCGTAGAACACAGAACAAAATGCCGTCGGACGATCGTCCGACGGCATTTTGTTCTGTGTTCTGTGTGCAGACTAGTACTCAGGCATTGCCGGAGCAGCAGCCTTCTCCTTTTCAGGCAGATCCGTAATCAGAGCCTCGGTCGTCAGGATCATCGCGGCGATACTGGTGGCGTTCTGCAAAGCAGAGCGTGTCACCTTCGCGGGATCGATGATACCCGATTGGACCATGTCCTCGAACTGGTCATCGAGCACGTTGTACCCGTAGTGGTCGTTGTTGTGCTCTTTCTGCGCGCGGCGAACGCCTTCGACCACCACCGAACCATCGCGGCCACCGTTGATGGCCAGCTGGCGCAGGGGCTCTTCAAG
>CATPCK010000822.1 GCA_955652655.1 uncultured Ktedonobacteraceae bacterium
CTCAGTAATCGATCGGTGACTCGTATCATACAGCATCATTGGGGGATGGGTTATGGAGGCATGTTCTTTGAGCCAGCGGTTGAATCGGATCATGCCTTCGACACTCTCTACTGAACCCGATTGACGCCAGGCTGGGCGCTGCTTGAGACGCTCTTCTAAGAGCTGGTCATCAAACTCTTGAGAATCTGCTTGTACAGATCGGGCTGTTTTCCGCCAACGGTGATCAGCCCGTCGCCGTATTTTCCAGCATCTTCCGCGCTGCTAGGCACTAACGCAGAATAATAGAGAGGTATCGGCGAAGCAGGGGGCGTATATAGTTTAGCCTTGCGCGTCTGGTAGTATTTCCCCTCAAAGGTAACTTCCTCGCCGCTCCACAGGGCGCGAATGAGGCTAATCGCCTCGATCAATCTCTCCTGGCGTTCCTCGTATTCCGGCCACATGCCCGTTGCGGCATACTCGTTAAGAGCCTCTCCCGTTCCCACCCCCAGATATGTTCTACCCGGTGCGAAACAGGAAACGGTCGCTGCCGCCTGTGCAATAATCGCTGGATGATAGCGCAATATCGGACAGGTTATACCAGTCCCCAGGTGCATATGGCTCAGATGTGTCGCCGCGGCTCCCAGCTACGTCCACGAGAAACACGCCTGCCCCTCTTCACTCCACGGATTAAAGTGGTCGCTTACATCCAGGCTTTCAAAACCCGCCTTTTCAGCGGTGATAGCATATTCAAGTAGTTCTGTAGGTGGAAACTGCTCTGGTCCTGCTTTCCATCCTAACTGTACCATTATATCCTCCATATTTTAAGCTCAATTAAAAACTCATCTCAAACCCAATTAAAAACTCATCAACTAAACCTCCCCACTTATCACGCGCATATCAATCATAAATAGTTTCATCCCTTAACCCGACCCAAAATTTCCTCCAACAGTAGGGTTTTTGGGGACAGAATCGTCCAATCCGTAGGGGTGGGGACGCCTTGTGTTGTGCGTCGCCCTCGTCCTGGTCCCGCGCGCGTCTTCCCCCTTCTCCCAGGGCGACGCAAGCGTCCCCGCTCCCCATCCACACCACTCCCGCCCCTACAGGGACGCCTTCCCTTCCCCTCAAATAACCTACCCCTGAAAGCGGGGGATGATGAAGGCAGCGTCGCCCTATGGCACAAGACTGAACTCGGTCTTTGGATGAAAGAAACTGTTCTCATCACCAATAATCAGAGGAGTTGGCCAGCTTCCTTCAGCAATGACAAGATGAGGCTGCTGGATCTGGAGGGGAACATCGAAAATCACTGTTCTCGTCTGCACTTCACCAGGTTGCAAACGCTGGTCCCATTGAGGAGACTGTCCGATGATTGTTTGACCTGTGGTAGAAGAGTCATACTGGTGACCGACCCGATCCACAAGGGAGAGCGCGGGGTGATCCGGTTTTTGTGACGTTTGCCGGGCAGCATTGCGTAACTGCACAGTCACAATATAATAGATACCTTGCGCAGTCTGCTTGTGCGTTCCCGTGCCAACCGTTCTCGTCGTCATGACATCCGTTACGGAAAAACACATCTCATCAAAGCAATGTTCCTGCCCCTTCACAAGCACAGTCTGTGGTGTGGCCAATGAGACCACAACCATGATGAGAGTGTAGATCCCAAGCCATATGCCCAGTCCAAGGAGGCAAGCAAGGGTCTGGCGTGCTCGATGAGTCAGCACTGAATAGATGATGTACACGAGACAGCCAAACACACCGAAAATGGTGCCCAAAAAAAGCAGCGTGCCGATCGTTTCCACGAGTACTCTCCTCTTCACATTCTTGCACGCTTATGATAGCAGCTCATGGGTAAGTCCACGACACCTCAGTGGCATCATCAACCGCACACGAGTGCATAGCGGATTTCCTTGGTATGCATAATGTTCATCCAATTTGGCTGGAATGGTGCGGCGCTTGAAAAGTGTCCGGGGCGATAGTCAAGCTCATTTGCCCCAGGTCACAGCCAGCCAGAGATCGTCCATCGAGTTGTTGTCCAGGTAAAGGGTAAACTTGCCCAGTGGTGCTGGCAGAGGAATAGTATTCAATGAACCCACCTGGAGGTTCATGGTCTTATCCAGAACCAGCTTATCCTTATTCCCCGTCCCATCAGCTTTATCGTTCAGGGTCACGCTGCTTGTCGTTTGCGCGAAGAATTCCACGTGCTTGATTGTGAAGTTGGGCACGCCCTGACTCCAGAACGGATAGTGTTCCGCCCGCAATGGAAGCGAAAGCCCGGCGAGTGCGGTCGCGCCACCCAACTGGACGTTTTTGAACTTCGCCCATTCGGTGGGAAACTCGTGGCGCGCGGAGAAGAGACGAACCGAGCCAACTGTCGCGGCATTTTCGATAGCGGTTTTCAGATTGGTAACCGCGCCCTTGCCAAGCAGTGCGCCGCCTTCCCGCGCGGTGTAGCGCACGTGGAGGATGACATCGGCGATAGTTTCGTAGTCGAACTGGCGCAGATCGGAGGGGAGTTCCAACTGCCAGTCGCTGATCGCGCCCGACCCCTCGAACGGCAGGTAACGCTCGTCGTGGAGATTTGCCTCGAAGAGGCCGCTGTCGTTCTGTCCGGTGCTGGTCACGATGGACTGCAGGCTGCCGAAGTAATCACTGAAACGAGGATCGTCGGCCCCCGTGCGAGCATAGTCGCCATCGCTCACCATGCGGATCGAGCTTTTCAGTAGAGTCAGGGTGCATGGAACGCTGGTATACGGTCCAACCACGCAGGGAATACTCACAGCAACCGTTTTAATGCGCCGGAAGTAACATGGCTTATCC
>CATPCK010000823.1 GCA_955652655.1 uncultured Ktedonobacteraceae bacterium
AAGACAACAAATAAGGAGTAGAGATGAGTTTGCAAAAGGCTACATTTGGAGCAGGATGTTTTTGGGGTGTAGAGGCCGAGTTTCGCCAGTTGCCAAAAGGCGTTGTCTCTACAGCTGTCGGCTACGAGGGCGGATCGATGAAGAATCCGACGTATCGCGATGTATGCACCGATAGGACGGGGCACGCGGAGGCGGTGGAGGTGGAATATGATCCAGAGGAAATTTCCTATGAAGATTTGTTGAAGGTATTCTGGGAGAATCACGATCCCACAACGCTCAACAGGCAAGGTCCAGATGTTGGAAAGCAGTATCGATCGGTGATCTTCTACCATACGCCGGAGCAGCAGGCCGCGGCGCTGGCCTCCAAGGAGAAGTTAGAGAAGTCGGGGAAGTACAGGCGGCCGATTGTGACAGAGATTGTGCCCGCCACGACATTTTATCGCGCGGAAGACTATCACCAGCAGTACTTAGAGAAGCGCGGGCTTTCTAGCTGCAAATTTGCGTAATGGAAAAACAACAGTAACTATTCAGGGTTCCTCGTCGCAGGCGACGAGGAACCCTTTCATTTGATGTTAGAGGCGTTGCTGCTCGCGGGCAGCAACGCCTCTAACATCAAAAACACTTATGTATATCAGCCTGTAATTACGTCCCCACAGACTATAGCGTCGGCACCTGCTTGAGTCGTTAAATCTGTGCTGTAATGAACGTTGACGTACCAACCGCTACTCGGTATAGACGAGACGTTGTTAATGACGGTGGTCAAATTGACGCTCCCTTTTGCATCTGCTACCACGTTCGGCAATTGATGCACGACATTCCCCTGTTTGGAGCAACTTCCAGCGTATATCTGGGCTGGATGGGTACTGCCTGGCTGCAGGCCAGTCAGCCTGAGATTGACCATCAGTTGTTCTCCGCGCAGCGTGAGCTGGACGGCACCATTGACCGACTGGTCTCGCTCTACGATGGCGCTGCTCATATTCACTGCTACCGACTTTGCAGAAGTCGGGTTGACGATATCACCGCAGGTGATGGGGAGGGATTGAGCGTCTGATGTGACGTAGGGGCCATTGTGGACATAGATCATCCAGCCGGTAGCGGGTATACCGTCGGCTATGTTATTGACGGTCGAGGTCACGGTGGCATTGCCGGTTGCATCCGCGATGACGTACTGGAGTGGATAGATCAGCCTGCCGGGGATGGTGCAATTGCCACCATGAATATGGGCCGGGTGCACGCTGTGAGGCACCAGGCCAGTGAGAGACATCTTGACGGTCAATGTCTTGCTCGCCGGATTCCATATCAGCTCCGCTCTCCCGTAGGGTACATGTTTCAGTACTCCATGACCAATAGCGCTAATGCTGGCCTGTGTTGGCGTGGGGGTGGAGGAAGTAGTGGAAGTAGTTCCTCCAGCACATGCGGCCAGGAGCAAGGTGATGACTATGCTCGTCAGAGCCAGTACATGCAGTTTTCGCATCATGAAGTACGATTTGAACATAGTATTTCCTTCGGCAAAACTCTTATAATTGGGACAGCAGATCATTCAGTCTGTTGACGAAATCTACAGGGTTATCCAGCTTCTCGCCCATACTGAGGACCGACTGATCGAAGAGAATGTGGGCCCAGTCAGAGATGCGCTTCTCATCCTTCTCATCGCGTAGCTTGACGATAATTGGATGCTGTGGATTGATCTCAAGAATAGGCTTGTCACCGGGGATCGCCTGTCCAGCGGCTTGCAAGAGGCGCTTCAGGTTGGGATCGATATCGTATTCACCGACGACGAGACATGCTGGGGAGGTTGTGAGGCGCGATGATGCGCGTACTTCTTTGACCTTCTCGCCCAGCGTCTGCTTGAAACGTTCCAGCAGGTCTTTAATTTCCCCTTCGGACTTCTGCTGCTCCTCTTTCTCCTGCTCGTCTTCAAGATTGGTCAGGTCTAGTGCTCCCCTCGATACAGACTGAAGCTTTTTGCCATTGAACTCAGGGAGTTCAGGCTCCAATAAGAGATCAACCGGGTCGGAGAAGAAGAGAACCTCAATGCCCTTCTTTTTGAAAATCTCCAGCAGCGGGCTGTCTTTAGCGGCTGTATAGCTATCGGCGGTGATATAGTAAATCTTGTCCTGGCCTTCTTTCATGCGAGCAACGTAATCTTCGAGCGACACGTCCTGGGTTTCACTTGCGGAAGCGGTAGAGGCAAAACGCAGCAGCCTGGTAAGGTTCTCGTGATTGGCGTGATCTTCCAGCAGGCCCTCTTTGAGCGCGCGCCCGAACTCTCGCCAGAAGGTGGCATACTTTTCCTTGTCGTTAGCCGCCAGGTCAGTGAGTAAGTTGAGCACTTTCTTGACCGCGTTGGAGCGGATGGTGTCAATAATTCTATTCTGCTGGAGTATCTCACGCGAGACGTTCAGGGGCAGGTCGTTGGAATCGATCACGCCGCGCACGAAGCGCAGGTATCCCGGCATGAGCTTCTCGGCATCGTCCATAATAAAGACCCGGCGGACGTACAGCTTGACACCGTGGTGACGTTCGCGGTTCCACAGGTCAAAGGGAGCGTGAGCGGGAATGTAGAGCAGCAGGGTATACTCGTAATTACCCTCCATGCGGCTATGCACGTAAGCCAGCGGGTCGTTAAAATCGTGCGCGATGTGTTTATAGAACTCGTTATACTCCTCCTCGGTGATCTCGCTTTTAGGGCGGGTCCAGAGTGCGGAGGCGCGATTGACCACTTCGTCTTCGCTCTCTTTTTCTTTTTCCTCTGATTTCATTACGATGGGCAGCATAATGTGATCAGAGTACTTGCGAATGATGGCGCGCAAGCGGCTGCCACTGAGGAGATCGTCCTCACCTTCGCGCAAGTGTAGCACCACTTCCGTGCCCCTGGTAGGCTTTTCGACAGTTTCGAGCGTATACTCTCCCCGTCCATCAGACTCCCAGGTTACACCTTCCGCGGGGCTGTAACCGGCGCGGCGCGTGATTAAGGTTACCCTGTCAGCGACAACAAAGGACGAATAGAAGCCGACACCGAACTGGCCGATGAGACTGGCATCTTTTTGTTGATCCCCTGTGAGCGATTGAAAGAACTCGTGTGTGCCCGACTTGGCGATGGTGCCGATTTGCTCTATAACTTCGGGACGAGTCATGCCGATGCCATTGTCAGAGACGGTGATGGTGCGTGCATCTTTATCGTAGGAGACCCGTATTTTGAAGTCGGTGTCGCCCTCATAAAGCGTGTCATCTGAAAGGGCAGCGAAACGCAATTTATCGATGGCATCTGAGGCATTTGAAATCAACTCGCGCAGAAATATTTCTTTGTTGCTATAGAGCGAGTGGATCATAATGTCGAGCAGTTGTTTGACTTCTGCCTGGAACCCCAGCGTTTCTTTATGGGTGTCTACAGTCATATGCGAATAATCCTCCTCTACATATAGAGACAGCTGTAATACTTTTGGCATTCCTGACGTGTGCGGATTGCTGTGAGCTTCACTTTATCAAAATATGACAGTTTTGACAACTGGCAAAATATCCCTTGCATTTTTCGCCTGTTTGATAGCGTATAATATACACTATTATGGCTGATTTAAACGCTACAAAGGAGAACACAAAGATGGTCAATCGTTCCCTGGCACCTGCACTGTTCGACGTGCAGGATGCCTTCAAGGGGCCGTATGCTCCTCGTTTCCAATCCTTTACGGAGGCGGGTCGACAGGCAAGTTTGACGTCTGCGCATAGCGACACAGAGAAAATTGCCCTGATACTCGTGGACGACCAGCATGATTTTGTCGATCCCACGGGTACACTCTATGTCCCCGGCTCACAGCAGGATGTCGCTCGTTTACTGACATGGTTCTACGCCAATGCCCACAAGATTAGCTCCATCTATGCGTCGCTGGATACTCATTTACCGTTTCAAATCTTTTATAGCTCGTGGTGGAAGAATCCGCAGACGGGCGAACATCCCCAGTCATATACAACGATCACGGTGGACGATGTGACGAACATGAAGTGGGTGCCGGTGATTGATCCGAACTGGTCTGTGCGCTATGTGCATCAATTGCAAGAAAAGGCGAAGAAAGACCTGATGATATGGCCTTATCACACGATGGAGGGGACGCTTGGTCATATGCTTGTGGCACCGATCTGTGAGGCGATTGCCTGGCATAGTGCCGCGAGAAATGCACAGCCAACTTATGTTGTGAAGGGCCGCACTATGCGCACGGAGTACTATGGCATCTTTGGCGCGGAGATACCCGACCTTGAAGACTCGGAAAGCAGCTTGAATGTCACGCTGCTCGACGCGGTGATGAAGCATGACCGGGTATATATTGCCGGTGAGGCGAAGTCGCACTGCGTGCTGGAGACCGAGCGACAACTGCTGGGACGTTTTGGCAATCAGCCAGAACTGTTGAAACGGTTACATTTGCTCCGCGATTGTACCAGCTCTGTGCAGCATCCGGCGATAGACTTTGACGCGCTGGCGGAGGCCGAACTGGCGGTGATGGAGCAGCAGGGAGTGCAGATGGTGCTGAGTACAGAGCCTATCCGTTGAGGAGCTCGAGGGCTGTTGCAGGGAGCGCAGGCGGCTGACGGACACAAGAACTGCTCTAGCGCATCTACCGGCGCTGTGAATACCCATGTTATGATTGTGGGATAGAGATGTAAAAACAGAAGGAGATGAAATGCAAGCTGAATCGTTATCCCTGAACTGGCAAGACTGGCTGGAACGCTGGGATAAGCAGCAGAGTGGACATGTGCCGGATCGCGAACAACGGTTTCAAGCGATGCTGGATGTCCTTGAAGTAATGTTACCTGCTGAGTTTATAGCTGTAGACCTCGCCTGTGGTCCCGGTTCTCTGAGCAAACGTCTACTGGCGCGCTTTCAACGCGCACACTGCGTGGCTGTGGATCTCGATCCTGTCTTGCTTGCGCTTGGTCGCGGTGCCCTTGGTGATATGCAAGGGAGGCTGCGCTGGATTGAAGCGGACCTGCGTGATGCAGGTTGGATAGCACAACTTGGAGGGGAGCAAGTGGACGCCGTGCTGAGCACGACGGCACTGCACTGGTTACCTGTGGAGTCGCTCGTCCAGCTCTACAGTTGGCTGGGTCAGCTCGTTCGTCCTGGGGGCGTCGTCCTCAACGGCGACCATTTCATGTTTGGCCCACATATGCCAACCTTCGCCAGGGTGGTGAAGACGATGAGGGCGCGCAAGGAAGCCAGTGCGTTCTCACAAGAAGGTATGGAGAATTGGAGAACGTGGTGGGATGCACTGGCGCGCGTGCCGGGGATGCAGACACTCTTCGCCGAGCGCGAGCGGCGCTTTGCCTGGAGGGGAGAGGAAGATATAGAACCGATTCCCGAATTGCACGAAGCAGCACTACGCCACGCGGGTTTTCGCGAAGTGGGAGTGTTATGGCAGAACCTGGATAATCGTATCTTGATGGCCGTCCGCTGATAGCAGGGCGCAGCGCCGGTCTTTCTTTTAGCACTTGAGCACGATCGTTTCGCCTCCCTGCTCCGCGGAACGTTTCGCTGCCTCCATAACGGCGATGTTGCGCCTCGATTGCTCAGGCGGGACGGCCAGGGGTTCGCCGAAGTGGAGATGATTGGCGAGATTGCGATGGAATGCGTAGGAGGGCGCCGGTGGGAGCGTCAGGAGCTGCCTCTGTACAGCGCCGCCGGCATCGTAAGTGAAGACGCATAGTTCTGGAAGAGATTCAGCAGGGGCAAGCTGTTCTTCGATGAGATCGCCTGACCAGCGCCGTGTCTTCACCGTCTCGTGACGCCATGCGCCGACAATGGCTCCATGCTCGCCTAAGATATACCATTTGGGTTTTAAGGCTGCCGCGATATCCGAGTGGATAAAAGATGCCTCCTGTCCACCGGCGAAGCGTAGATAAACGCTGGCCTGGTCGGCGTTGGTGACGTCATGCCAGACCCGTTTATGTTCGATGCCGCACACGGATGTCACGGGATCAGGGATAAGCTGGAGTATCCAGTCGAGATAGTGAGATCCCCAGTCGTAGAAGACGCCGCCAGAGATTGGCTCGTGGGAGTGCCAGTAGTTGCAGGGGTGCGCATAGCCGCCAATGAATGTCTCCATATGGAAGATAGGGCCAATGGTACCTCGCTGCACGATCTGCTGGATGGCAAGATAGTCGGGGTCCCAGCGACGACATTGGTACACCGTGAGCGCGCGCTGCTGCTCTCCCGCGAGCTGAATCATGGCATCAGCTTCGGCCGTGGTGAGACAGAACGGCTTCTCAGAGACCACGTGTTTGCCGGCCTGTAACATCTGCATAGAGATGGACGCGTGCGTGTTGGGTGGCGTAGAAACGATGACGAGATCGATGCTGTCGTCACGAGCGACCTCCTCCAGGTCGGTACAGGTAGAAATGCTGGGGAATGATTGTTGCGCCAGGGCGAGCCGCTCTTCATTGCGATCACAGACCAGGGCGTACTCCAGGCCAGGTATGGCATCGATGGCGGTACCATGCTCAAAACCAATCGCGCCATAGCCGATCATTGCCACGCGCAGTGTGCGCTCCTGTGTGTCCGCTCCACCCGCGAAGCGCAAAGCGCGAGCGAGCATCTGTTGAAAACTGAGATGCGCTCGTGTTGCAGGTGATGCCCCCAACGTTGTACAGAAGATTCGCCCATGTCCATAGGTGCGTGTGTAGGCCAGTGTGCAGGAAACGTACTGCCACGTGGTGCGCCAGACCGCCTCGGCATCCGCGGGGATTTGCTCGAGGAGATAGACTTCATCCTTGATGGCAAACGTTGGATCAACGCGTCGTGTGATGAAGTGGTTGCTATCTACCACGCGTGCAATGATTTCACAGCGAGGAGTACAGAAGCCGTGCAGGGGACCGAGCAGCTCACCTAAAAGCTGATAGCCGCGGTAGGCCTCAGCGGCATTGCCAACGAAAACAATCCCTCCGCCATGTTCGACAAAGGCACAGAGTGCCTGTTCCTCTTCCAGCGTGAGAGGGATGATGGAACCATCGAGGATAAGAACTCGCTGCGTGGCTAGCCTGGACGACAACGTTGATCTACTGGTTATAAGGGCATCTTGCAGATAAGGCATGAGAAATGTAACTCCTTAATACGCATGGCCTGGCAACACCTTTTCGCGTGCATGATCAGGGGATAACTTCTTCTAAACGATATGTCGATGAATGCGGAAAGTTCATCATTGTCGTGTTGTGTCCCCAAAATGAGATATCATTGACAGAGACCTAAGTTACGTTGAACTCATTATACCGCAGAAAGGGTGGCGCCATGATTTGCAACGTGGGCATACTCGGCCCGGGTTCTGTTGCCATACGCGCTGTACTCCCCGCTTTCAACCAGGTCTCACAGGTACGCCTGCTCGCTGTCGCCAGCCGCGACAACGATCGCGCTGCCCAATCACCTTCACCATCCATGGACGCTTCGCTCGGCTGAAGCGGGGAAGCATATCCTGTGAGAATTAGATGCGAGATGCAGTGTGGGCAGGTGCCAACGCGGCTCCACAAAACTCGGCTTGATTCCCCTGGACATGGCTGGATGCATACGATAAACTACCACATATTGTCACTGGTGCAATGGTTTGAATTCAAACATTGCTATAGAGCGAAGTAAGATTGTTCGCGTTGAAAGGGCTTTCGCAAGCCATACGCTAACGTAATTGAAGGAAACAATTTGACAACAGAAAAACTAACGATCACAGTGCTCGGGGCAGGCAATATCGGTGGAACACTGGGGCGGAAGTGGATTGCCGCCGGTCACCAGGTTACCTTTGGAGTGAATGATCCACAGGGCAAGCATGCGCAGGCATTACGCACTGAATTCGGCGACAGGGTGACGATTGGCTCGGTCGCTGAGGTCCTTGCCAACAATGCTGATGTTGTAGTGATGGCTCTGCCCGGTGCAACAATGGACTCAACGATTACGACCTTTGCCGCCCAACTCGATGGCCGGACCATTATCGATACCGCAAACCGTATGGGCGGTGGTCCTATGAACAGTTTTGCCACCTTTCAGGAGAAGACACCCCGCTCACATGTCTACCGCGCGTTCAACTCTCTGGGGTGGGAAAACTATGCCGACCCTCTCTTCAATGGAGAGCCTGCCGACCTGTTCTATTGCGGCCCCAATGACGCGTCTCGTACGGCAGTAGAGCAGCTGATTGCGGCCGTTGGTCTACGACCCATCTACCTTGGTGGTGTCGAGCAGGTCGGCCTGGTTGATGCCATTGCTGGATTGTGGTTTGCGCTGGCTTTAGGGCAACACAAGGGGCGGCACCTCGCGTTTAAAGTGCTCTCTCGGTGACCCTCAACTTACTTGCCGCTCAAGTAGGGGTCACGGTGCTTTGCTGATGACAAGAGAGACGAGCTGCGCATTGCCTTCAGCCTGGCTCCTAGATCGGCAACGCCCGGCTCAGAAAAGTTGACCGAAGCAAAATCAGCTGACACTCACCCGCTTAAAAGACGGGTGGTTCTTCCTTCATCCAGCCCGCTTGCCCGTAGCCCGTTTGGGTGTACGAGTAGAGGCAGTCTGTCCAGAAGCGTTTTCCGGCGAACCGGATGTTTCCCTGTGCCCCAGGGTACATGCTAAGGTCTTTGCCAGGATGTTGAGTGCGGCATTGTGGTCTCTATCCAAGACGACGCCACAACTGGTACAGATGTGTGTCCGCACACTCAGCGATTTCTTCACCAGTGCTCCACAGGCGCTACATTCCTGACTCGTGAAGTGTGGTGCCACTGCGATCACAGGAATGTTATGCATCAGTCCATAGGCTTTCACCCAGGAGATGAACGT
>CATPCK010000824.1 GCA_955652655.1 uncultured Ktedonobacteraceae bacterium
CTTGCTCGCAGGACACACCCTGGCAAGCAATGAATTGGATGCGCTGAACGTGATTACGGCGCATCCATTGCAGGTGATGACAGGAGTGATGCCGTATGCACTCGTCATCATCCTCGTCGCGCTCATCACCATGGGCCTTTCGCTCTTCTCCGCTGCCCGCATGGACGTGCTCTCGCTCCGTCGAGCGTCCGCTCGTAGCACCACACGACCGTTCTGGCAGCGTTTCAATCTTGACCTGATCGCTGGCGCGCTTGCCTTGCTTGGGTACGGGCTCTCTTTCTATGTAACAAGCGTTGGCAACGTCCTTCAGGGAGATGCACACACGCTCATCGCTACCCCTATATCGATCGTTGCACCTTTCTTTCTCATGCTTGGCTGTCTGCTCCTCTTCCTCCGTATTTTCCCTGCCCTCTTACAGTGGGGAGTTCGTTTAGCCGAGCGAGGCCGGGGCGCTGTTTCGCTACTGGCGTTAGCTCATGTTGCGCGCTCACCACGCCAGGCCCTGCGTATGGCCATGTTGCTTGCCCTTGCGACTGCTTTTACCCTGTTCACCTTCGTTTATAGCGCAACGGAGGCGCAACACATCCAGGATATTGCCAACTACCAGACAGGCGCAGACTTTAGCGCACAACTACTTTCGAATGGAAACTCTTCTTCGCCCTCCCAGGTGATAAGCCGGTACAGCACGATCCCAGGGGTCCTCTCTGCCAGTGCTGGCTATATTGACCGGGGCTATGGTGGTCATGCTGATCTTGCTATGGAAATTCGCGCGGTTGATCCCGCAAGCTTTGGGCGTACAGTGGTATGGCCCTCACAGCAAGCCTATTCGCAGGCGCACCCACTCTTGTCGGAACTGGCTTCACGCCGGCGGCTTGCTACCACCGAGGATGTGGTACCTGCTATTGTTGATCAAACGACGTTGCATGCCTTGCTCCTCCAGGTTGGTTCAACCTTCACGGTCAGAGTAAACAATGTGTACCCCCAGGAGATGCGTTGCCTCATCATAGGCGTGGTGGACCATATCCCCACGGTCAATACGCTCACGGCCTCCGTGACGACTGGTGGCGTCCTGGTGGATTATCAAACGTACCTTGATGTCTTCAAACAGGATGTGAAACGGAGGCCACCCCAGGTGGTTCCGATCAATCCGCCCGTACTCAACCAGGTCTGGTTAGGTACGAAAAGTGATACGGCTTCGTTGGAGAGCATCCGTGCGGCACTGAATGAACCGGCGTTCCATCTTACGCATATTGTAGACCGGTACCTGCTTATTGGTACGTTACAAGCCGATCCACTGTATCTCATCCTCACCGGGGTGCTTGAGATTGGAACAATAACCGCATTGCTACTGGCACTGGTCGGAGATATGCTGGCCTCGTGGGTAAGTGCTCGTACACGTGTGGTAAATTTTGCCTCGCTGCGAGCCATTGGTGCCACTTCTCGTCAGATCACCATGGTGTTCCTGTGGGAGCAAGCCATTGTCTATATAACCGGTCTCATATTGGGAGTAGGATTTGGAACGCTGCTGGTGATGTCAGTGCTTCCCCAACTGACGTTTACTGATGTCAACGTGGACCTGCCCGGTCAACAGTTTTTTGCTCTGCAATCGGCGCTGGCTGCACAGATTGTCGTCCCACCATCATTGCTGCTGGCTCTGCTGATCCTTCTATGCATTTGTGGTATGACCCTCATAGCAATGGTGCGTATAGTAACGCTGCCACTCCTCAATCAAACGCTTCGCTTAAACGAAGATTAAGCAATGGTGCAGCAGGACTTCCCCTAGATTTTTTAGGGTTGAAAATAAGGAACAATTTCGCCAACGCGGGCATTAATGGCGTCTGGGCACCAATTGAAGAACTTACCGTCGCTGACTGGTCGCGCACGATTACGACCAACTTGACGGGAACCTTTCTGACGATCAAGTATGCTGTGACGCATCTAAAGCAACGAGGAGGCAGCATTATTGTCACCTCATCGGTGAACGGCACGCGCGTCTTCAGTAACACTGGTGCTACTGCCTACTCGACGACAAAAGCTGGCCAGGTGGCGATGACAAAAATGCTCGCTGTAGAGCTGGCGCCATACAATGTACGCGTGAATGTGATCTGTCCCGGAGCAACGGAGACCGAAATCAGTGAAAACACGCAGCAGCGAGACGTGGAACAGGTCAAGTTCCCGGTTCAGTACCCGAAAGGCCGGATTCCCCTCGGCGACGGGAAGCCGGCAACAGCCGAGCAGGTTGGTCAACTCGCGCTGTTTCTCGCATCAGATGCTGCCAGCCAGATTACTGGGACTGAAGTCTGGATCGATGGTGGTTCCTCGCTTATTACAGGCTGACCACAGGGTAGATCGGAAGCAGCTTTCGAGCCTTGATAGGTCACGCACTATGTACTATACTGGCTCACTAGAAGGAAGTGATTGCTGCTTCTTACGATTGATCTAGACATTTGGAGAGAAGACTTGCCCCTTGAGCAGACTTGAGCAGTGTCCTGCCTGTCATCCTGAGCGCAGCGAAGGATCTAGCTGGATGGACGCAGAGATCCAAAGCTCGCGCTCAGGATGACAGGTCTTATCTCCAAATGTCTACGATCTATCTACCGATCTTGAAAACTTACGCCATATTTGCATTTTGAGAAGGAAAACATAATGAACGCGGAACAAACAGCGCTTGATCTGAAGTTCCCGGTGAGCGAGCGTGACCATGTGCAGGGACCGTCAAACGCACCCGTAACTCTGGTGGAATATGGAGACTATGAATGCCCGTATTGCGCTGAGGCCTATCCTATCGTGAAGGAGATCCAGCAACAACTTGGTCCGCAGTTGCGGTTTGTCTTTCGCCATTTTCCAGTCCCCAGTGTTCACCCCCATGCAAGACACGCCGCTGAAGCCGCTGAAGCCGCGGCAGCGCAAGGCAAGTTCTGGGACATGCACGGGATGCTCTACGAACACCAGGCGATACTCGATGATGACCACCTGGTTCAGTACGCTAAAGCGCTGGGGCTTGATACAGAACGCTTCAAGCAGGAACTGACGCACCATGTCTATGCTCATCGTGTGGACGAAGATACGGAGAGTGGCAGGCATAGCCGCGTTAATGGTACGCCTACCTTCTTCATCAATGGTCGACGCCACGACGATACCTATGAGTTGGATGTGCTGCTTCCTGC
>CATPCK010000825.1 GCA_955652655.1 uncultured Ktedonobacteraceae bacterium
GCGTACTTCGCTCCGCGAGAAATCGGGAAAGACGCAGGCTCCAGGCCAGACGTTGCCAGCGAAGATTTCTCCATTCTCAAGGTGGCAAAAGTAGTCTTGTTCCATGCCTTGCTGGTAGACAAAGTAGTGCTCATCAATTTTCGTACCAGGATCGACAATGGTCACCAGGTGTAAACCCTGTTGATGGAGGTCGCGCGTCATCGTTTCAGGCTGGGGAAACGCCTCGCGATTCCAGGTAAAGTTGCGATAGCCATCCATATAATCAATGTCGAGCCAGATGCCGTCGCAGGGATGGTAGCGAGCGCGCATCTGCGAGGCTACCTGTTCTACCTGTTGCTGGGAGGCATAACTCCAGCGGCTCTGGTGATGCCCAATCGCCCAGCGCGGCGGGAGTGGCATGTGGCCGGTGAGTTCCATGTATTGGCGCATCACATCCCGTGGCTTTGGCCCGACCAGGAAATAGACGACAAGGCTATCTCCTTCAATCGTCATTTGTACCGATGTCCTGTCTGTTTTCCCGATATCCATTTCAGTTCGCCCTGTGTGGTCGATCAATACGCCACAGGCGTTGCCCTCGGCGTTTGAGAGCCCAAGATAGAAGGGGATGGAAGTGTACATCATCTCTGTCATTGGATTGTGTCCCTTGTGCGGGTCGATATTCCAGATCGGAAATGCCTGGCCGCGTTTATTCATCGAGCCAGTGCGTTCGCCCAACCCGTAGATGCGTTCTTCGCTGGCGAGCGGGCGTGTCAACCGCAGTGAGGATTCAGAGAAGGCAAATCCTTGCAAATATGGTTCAATTGTGCTCAGTACCTGGGCCTCGCTGAGTGAGCCTGTCCACTCCTCATCACCCCTGGCAACGATCCACGAGTGATAGGACAGTGTACCGGGACCTCCATCGGCAAGCTGGTAGCGGAGCAGGTTCGCGCTATTGTCTTGTAGGGTACGCAGCACCTGCATTACTTCATTCCCACGGAGCAGGCGTACTCGAATGATCTCGCCGCCCAACAGCGCGCCTGAGAGAAGAAGACTGGCATCCTCTTTCGCCTGCCAGATATTTTCGCTTCCCTTTGCGCCCAGGTATTCTCGTTGTGTAACCTCAGTAAACAAAACTATCGCCTTTCTTTCTGCTTGAAAAACAAGCCTGTTCTTCTTAACCCGATAGGTACGTTTTAAGGCAAATCTTCATGATATCTTAACGGGATGTCAACCATACTATCACCTGAAGATATTATTATACACGTGGGGGATGAAGAAATGTTCCAGGGGTGGATATCTTGGGGGAGATATCCAGAAGCTATATATGATCCTTTCTAGTATATAGTATGGAACATGTACCGCATGTACGTTCTGCGGGAATCAACGCCTGTGGACAGAATGGGGTGCCTGAGGAAGTGCAATCAGGCAATTCTGGATGAAGCAGGAACTAAACCAGAGCCTCCCAGGCTCTGGTTATAGAGAACGGCATATCTAGTAACTCAGCACGTGACCCTTTCCTAGGGGGAACAACAGGGGGAGCAGCATTGCTCCTCCTGTTGCGTTTTATATCTCACTGACGCCCATTTGCTCCAGGGCTCGTTTGAGGTGAAGCAGTCCGAGGCGCATGCGAGCCTTGACGGTGCCAAGGGGAATCTGGCATCCTTCGGCGATTTCCGTGTGCGTCCAACCCTGGAAATATGCCAGTTCGATAACCATGCGTTGTTCCGTTGGGATATTCATCAATGCTGTTCGCACCTGGGTACTTTGTACTGATCGCCAGACCTCATCCCACACGTCGGGAAAAGCGGCACGTTCATCTTGCTCGACTTCTTCCCAGGTCGCCTCTTTCAATGCAGATCGGCGGCGCACGCTGCGTAGATAGTCAATAGTTCGGTGATGTACAATAGAGATAAGCCAGCTCCGAACAGCCCCTGATTGTGGCGAGTATGAGGTGGCCCGTCTCCATACAGACAGGAAAGCATCCTGTATGAGATCTTCAGCAACTTGGTGGTCGGCGACCATGCGATACGCGAGGGAATAAAGGATACGACTGTAACGCTGATAGAGAGGTTCCATAGCCCAAACGGCCCCGCCAGCAAGGGCGTGGATAAGAGCTTCATCGCTTTGTTCATTGGCGGGTAAAGAAGATTGCCCAGTTGTATGATTGACATCATAGGGATCCATCGGTTGAAACCTTCTCTTCTATTCCTTCTTAATTTACACTACGTTGAGGAAGATTAATTAGATCAATACAGATTTCTTAAAGTAATGACGATAAACCTGGGATTAACGGGTATCACGATACGTTTAATGGAAGGACAATACCACATATGCAAGACAACAAGTTCCCAAGCTGGTATCCAGTACAGATTCGTTTCCGCGACCTTGACCCCCTCGCACATGTCAATAACACCGTCTACTTTACCTATTTTGAGGAAGCAAGAAGCTACTATTTTAACGAACTCCATCCGTGGTTGGAACAATGGCCTTCGAGCGAGGAGCATCAAGAGGTAGAAAGCATTGTCTCCCACCCCCCGCACAATCCACGTATTCAGACACACCCCAACGGGCATCACTATGGTGTGCTAATCAAAGAAGTTACCTGTACCTATATGTTGCCTTTAGTGCGTTCTGATACCGTGGAGGTCGGAGCGCGTGTTGTTCGAGTCGGGCGCACGAGCTTCAATATGGAACAACAGATACGCGACGCGAATGAGCCTGAGCGTATCTTTGCGACTGGCAAGTCGGCCATGGTGTGGTGCAATTATCTCACTGGCAGGCCTCATCCTATTCCACCTTCACTACGCTTTGCCTTTGAACAGATGGAGGGGCGAGAATTTCCTATGGTGGAGAGATAACGTAGTGGTTGGTCGTGCAGTGAATGATCCCACCATCCTTGTAATCCAATTGAAACCCTCTGGCGTATTAGTAGATGGTATCTGGTTATTAGGGGGGATGCGATGAGGAATGGCGGTAGCATGCTCGCTCTATATGCTAGTCATTTTGTCGCTCTAATACCCGTAGAGTGGATACCACAAATGGTTGCCTCAACCGGCAACCCAACTTTAGCGATTCCTGAGTACAACTACCTATAGATCCTTTCCTTTCTCCTTCTCTGGTCCTTAAAGAGAGGCTCCAGGAGCATCCTACGGGGCTCCTGGAGCCTCTCTTTATTTTGACAGTGATGCTGGTGCTTTTTCATGAGTTCCTGGAACTAGAGTGGCTACAAGCACGTGTATAATGTGTGTCATATCTTTAAGAAGTAATAAAAGTGGAAGCAACAAACGGTTAAAAGTTGGAGAACCGTCATAGCAAGGGACGCTGAACATGAAAATCGCACATATCGCTCCCCCATGGTTAGCCATACCTCCTAAAAACTATGGAGGAACGGAGGTCGTCATATACAACCTTGTTGAGGAACAGGTCGCCCGGGGACACGAAGTAACGTTATTTGCGCCCGGCAACACCAAAACCTCGGCAAAGCTCGTCTCGTTTTTCCCAAAGCCCCTCATTGAAGAGGGCGTACCATGGCATGGTCACCTCCAAGCGTACTATCATTTACACAAGTCGGTCGAATATATCAAGCAACACAAGTTTGATATCCTGCATACGCACCTCTCCTCAAGCTCGGACATGTATATCTTCCCCCTCACTGCTCCACTTGCCACGCCGCATGTTACCACACTGCACAGCCGTTTTCCTTTTGACCGTATCCAATCCTGGATAGGCAAGGCGGACGAGCTGTACATGGAGTGGGCGCCCTCACTGCCCATGGTTGCCATTAGCGAGAGCGCTCGTGAAGAGGTTCCATATCCTCTCAACTTTGTTGGAGTCGTCCACCACGGGCTGCCAATGCAACAATATCTCCCCACTGCCAGGAAACGGGGGGATTTTTTTGTATGGCTGGGACGGTTTGTCGCGGATAAAGGGACGCACCTGGCGATTGAGGCAGCGAAGCGAGCCGGCGTAAAAATTGTGCTTGCCGGTACCATCGATCGTCACCAACATGAGTCGGTCAGCTACTTCAACGATATGATCAAGCCGCAGATTGATAATGACCAGGTGAAGTACGTTGGGCCGGTCAATATGAAAGAGAAGATCAGGTTACTCAGCCGCGCCCAGTGCTTTCTGAATCCCATTGAATGGGAGGAGCCGTTCGGCATGGTGATGATCGAGGCAATGGCGTTGGGCTGTCCTGTTATTTCGTTTGCGCGTGGAGCCGCACCGGAGATTATCGTCCATCGTAAAACGGGTTTCCTGGTACAGAACGTCAATGAAATGGTGCGTTTCATTCCTCGCATCGATGAGATCGACCGGCAAGTCGCACGTCAGCATGTGGAGCGCAATTTCTCGGTCCGTGTTATGTCCGAGAAGTACGTGAAAACCTATAACCAGGTGATCAAGACGGCGAAAGGGGTACCGGCTCGTCAGTTTTCAGACGTCTCACTGCGCAAGCCGGGCAAATCACTACCCAAAACAACCGTTATCAAAAAAGCCGTGCCTGCTCGGGTTGCTCAGGCTGCGAAGGTAAAGATGGAAGTGAATGCAAGGAACTGACGCGCCGGTAGAGTTCC
>CATPCK010000826.1 GCA_955652655.1 uncultured Ktedonobacteraceae bacterium
CCCCCGCCCCTACGGGTATGAAGCGCCGGTCTGCGCAAGTCATGATCATGGCGCGAGACATGCGCAACCCAACCCCCGCCCCTACGGGTGTGAAGCGGGAGGGAGAAAGCATGCACGGGAACGGGACGAGGGCGACGCTGCCTTCATCATCCCCCGGATGCGGCTGCGTCCCCGCTCCACATCCACTCCACCCCCGCCCCTACGGGTACGAAGGCGCTTCCGAAGCGATGTCACACGATACTTACCCTTGTGAACCCGATCCCTGCACGGGTTACGAATCAGTTTGAAATGGCATGTCAAATTTTGGCTCTGCGACGGGAACATAGTGTAGCACGGTTATAATAGTGTTAAAGGAGTCAGAATATTGATGAAAGCGACCGCCGAGGAATACGATTTTCACCAACGAATACTTGCTAGAGACGATCCTGTTGCTTTTGCAGCATTTGCTGAATTGTGCTACGATTCCCTTGTGCAGGATGTGCGCAGGCGTGCCGGTTCTCGCGCTGATCCCATGCTCGTTGAGGAAGCGGTGGGAGAGGCATTGCTGGATTACCACGATAGCCCTGAGCGATATGATCCAAAGCGAGCTGGCCTGCAAAGCTACCTTTCAATGGCGGCATATCGCGATTTCCAGAATGCCTCAGCTAAAGAACGTCGAGTTACAGGGCGCCAGGTGTCATTGTTTGATCCAGCTTTTCAAGAACAAGATATAGTTGAGAACCAGGAAACAATTGATAGCCAGCTGCAGGAAGAAAAATTATGGCAACTTATCGACCAGGTATTTCCTGATCCCACTGAACGACGTATTGTAATGCTCATTTTGAATAAGACTCGATCGCCAGCACCGTACGCCCAGACGCTGGGACTTTGCGATCTGCCCTACGACGAACGAATACGAGAGGTCAGACGTGTAAAATACCGGATTACGAAGCGATTACGACGTGGGATTGCCCAGCAATTAGACCGCACAGGAGGAACAATTCAATGAATAGATCGAGTTCATCCCTCGAACGGCTCGCTCAGCTTGCGCAGGGACGCCCAAATTTACTGGCCGGGGCGCTTATGCTCTACAAGGAGCAAGAAGGACTGGATGACGAGCAGTTGGCGGCGTTATTGGGTTGCGAACCATCAGCGCTCACCCGGCTTGCGCTGTGTGAGCGTCCACGTCCAGCTCCCCACTTTCGCGAAGATGTTGAGCGTATTGCTGCCTACATCCATGCTGACTTGATGCAACTGGCGAGGCTGATCCGGGCCGCCGAGTCCAGGGAAGCTTTGAGCAAGAGGCCAGGTGAGACTTCGCCTGCATTGCTAGCCGCCCGCGATTACGAGGAGTTTGAAGAGGTTCATACAGACGGGGAAGAACCATCTGATGGATAGTACTATTCTCATTGAGAATACGGCTCAGGAGTTCTGGGCGTTGGTAGGAGCAACGCCCAGCTACCCTTGTGATATCAAAGCGGCAATTACCCTGACCTTGCCAATCGAGCTGTATCCTATTGCTGGATTGCGCGTGAAAGATGTGCTTGACTGGGCAGAGCGTATCAGGCTCAATTGTCACATTCGTGGGCGTGATCGTCGCTTGCATGGATGTCTTATCGCTGATAGGGGCAAGGGCACGATCTTCCTTGATACGCAGGATCATGAGAATGAACAGCGTTTCACCCTGGCACACGAACTGGCTCATTTTCTGCGGGATTACCAGGCGCCTCGCCAGCGCGCACTAACCATTCTTGGCGAAACTATCCTTCCTGTCCTTGATGGCGATCGCCCACCGGCACTTGCAGAGCGGTTACCTGCTGTGCTCGGTACCGTCCCTTTGGGCGTGATGAGCCATTTAATGGAGCGCCCGGACGAAGGCCTTCCCAGCAACACCGTGATCGACGTTGAAGACCGGGCAAATCGACTCGCGTTGGAACTTCTCGCCCCTGCCCTGCCTCTACAAAACGTGATGGAGCAGGCTACTACTCCACGCGGGTTCAGTACGCGGAAGACATTTTTAACAGAGCTGCTGATCACTCACTATGGTCTATCTGGAGCAATCGCAACTTCTTACGCGCACTATCTCCTCCGTCAACTTGGTGAGCCAACCTTTCGTGACTGGCTTTTTCGTAGTGCTGAATAACAATGCGGTAATGTATGTCAAACTATGCCCTTAGAAGTGGGAAAAGCATGTAGGTCGTCATGGTAGCGCCGAAAAAGTACACCAGAAGCAGAGCACGATGGGAAGCGACCAACCTGCTGAACAGAAACCACCTGATTTTTCCGAGGTGGATAACATCCTGGCAATAGAAAGCAACGAGTTTCAGAGCGCATTTGGAGAGTCAGTAGATAACACGCTCGATATCAATACATGGCAGGCGGGCGAAGATCTTGCCAACATGTATCAAAAACTTGAAGAAGAGGTTGCCAGTGCGGTGGAACAAGGGGGGCGAATACGCGAGCGTGTACGCGCGGAGTTGTTTCCTTTTGTCTTTAAGCGTGCCGGTGCGCCAGAGAGTGCCGGGTGTTACAAGGTTGACGTTGCCACAATTGAGCGGATTCACCGTGGGTTGCTGTTCAATGGCGGCGTTGAAGCTTGTGATGGCACGAGTTTATCGCATGATACGCTGCCAATTACGATTGCCCAAATAGGGGTCTCACTCGTTTCGTATCAAGGCGATCAAGGCACCTGGGTACACCGGCTGTTCCGGCGCGATTTGCGCGTGGGGGGTTTTGACCCTATTGATGAAGCAATGGCATTGCTTGAGCGGCGCAGCAAGCGCGATAGCACCGATGCACGCAGCACACGGGACAAGCTCAGCGACTTCACACAACGCGGCATTATGGAATATGCAGAACGGGCCATTCTTCTTTATAAATCACAGGCACCCTGGCGTATGGGTCACGGAAACCCTGTGCCATACGAGTTACTCACCGGTGGAGGATTGGTCATTGACGGGGATATGCCGCTATTGCACCAGAGTATGAAAATGTGGCGCGAACTGCTCGTTGAGCATCGACGCTGGGTATTTGTGACGAGCGCACCTGCTGATCGTGTCCTGCTGACGCTGGGTGACGCGCTCTATCCACTTGAATTTGCGCTGGTTACGACACCCTTACAGGTAATGCGAGACATTGCCGGTGGTCATCTGCCGGTGCAAAGCGGGCTGAAGGCTAAAACACAGGCATTTGTGGAGGAGGTCGGACCACAGATTGTCACCGGGCTGTATCGTGCATCGGCACAGGCTCCAGTGCGTTTGTTCTACGCCCACCGCGATTATGCCTGCCTGGCCGCATTGATCGCGATGGCGGATAGCGTGCTTCAGGAGCACCGCGGCTTTCCTATGCTGATAGACCTGGCCGATATAGTCTGCCGCACAACCTTTGGATCGAATACTTTTAATGCTATGATCCAGCAGGCATACGCCGAAACTGGAACCCCGTTCCGCTATCTCGGTGAACGAGAGACAAGGCGATAAAGGAGCATGTTCAATCATGACGGAGAACACACACAAGAACATCCAGGCTTCGATGGAGCAAGATCACCTGAGCTTGCCGCTACCCCAGGAGATATTCGAGCAGATCGAGGAGGAGAGTACGCGGGCTGGTGGTGAATGGAGCGAGCCGGCGGAGTATGATACAGCGGTAGGCCGGACGATGTTCGACTTGCCCACGAGCGAGGACAACACAGTAACGGTACTCTTGCCAAGAGATGATATTCATCAAGCTCCTTCCCAGGCGCTGGTGCGCATCCGCAGTGTCTCCGATAGCCGCAGGTACCTGGGAATTGTCGTCGCGGGCCCCTTTGCCGAGCCGGATGGGCTGCGCGGAGACGCGCCCATTATGATTACGACGGCGGTTCGCGGTGGCATTTTTATGCCGCGCTATCATGGACGCATACAAGTTGAACTGCTCGGTGAAGAGGTGGGTGATGTGCTGATCCCGCCACGGCTGCGACCACTGCCAAATAGCCCGGTATTCGTCCTCGATACAGATGAGACCTCGCGTACACTGCGTTTAGATGGGGACATCCCCCTGGGCGTGCCGGTTGGCTACGAGGAGATCAGCGCTGCTATCCCTTCCGATAAGAAATCGGTCTTGCCAAGACACGTAGGCATTCTGGGTACCACCGGTGGAGGAAAATCAACAACTGTCTCATCGCTGATCAACAGTTTTCAGCAGACCGGTATAGCCACGATTGTGATCGACACTGAAGGAGAGTACACGGAAATATATCAACCCACACAGGATCACACCATGCTTACCGCGCTTGAGAAACGAGGTAAAAAAGCGCGCGGGGTTGGGAATGTCTCGGTCTATCATCTTGTCGGGCGGGAAACGACCTGTCCGGAGAAACGCCGTACCAGGGCATTTTCTCTCCAGTTCTCTCAACTGTCACCTTACCTGGTCATGGGAATGCTAGAACTGAACGATGCTCAACAACAACGCTATCAGAAAGCCTATGATATCGCAAAACGCATTCTGTGGGCTATGAAGATTTTCCCTACAAACGAGGAAGAGAAGAGGCAGGTCTTTGAACTGGACGAGATGGAGAGTGGCTACCCGAAAATGACGGTCGAACACATGTATGATGTGGTGAGAGCCTGTGGTGAACTTGCTGCCGGTGAAAAAGAACTGGATGATTTTGCCGCTGCTGATCATCGTTTCTACAGCCGGGATTTCAGGCAACAGAGGGGAGAAGTCGTTGCCGTACTTAAAAGGGAGAACACAGAGCAGCTTACACATCCAACGAGCTGGCGAGTGATTCAGGGAAAGCTGGGGCAACTGATCCGGCTGAAGATTTTTGATAACCCGCAGGCCGGGCCGCTTACCTACAAGAATTTGACCCTTCCCGGCCATGTGAGTATTATTGATTTGAGTGATACCGACTCGCCGCAGATCAACAATTTTGTGATTGCCGAGTTTTTGCGTGGCCTGCTGGAAGCACAGAATGAAAACTATCGTGAAACCACTGCTCATAGCGAAACAGCACAGCGCCGCACAATGATCATTATAGAAGAGGCGCACGAATTTTTGTCCGCGGAACGTATTAAACAGATGCCCTTTCTCTACCAGCAAGTTGCTCGCATTGCGCGCCGAGGCCGTAAACGATGGTTAGGCATGGTGTTTGTGACGCAGCTCCCACAACACTTGCCTGACGAAGTGCTGGGACTGGTGAATAACTATATCCTGCACAAAATCGGAGACGCGAACGTGATCAGTCGCCTGAAGCGCTCGCTTGGCGTGGTTGACGATTCGCTGTGGAGCAGGCTGCCGAACCTGGCACCTGGCCAGGCGCTGGTGGCGATGAGCAGCTTTACGCGCCCCCTGCTGATCAATATTGATCCAACATCATGCAAGCTGCGCATGGTAGAGTGATCGGCCTCTGCAATTTCAATGGCCCGAGCAGGGTGACCGCAAGGGATCGCCTATAGGCGTCAAGTGAAGAAAAAAGGGTGGGAGAAGCAAGAAAGGAACGGGTGAACCGTAGGGGCGGGAGTGGCGTGGGAGAAGGGTGGGGACGCTTGCGTCGCCCCGTCCTGCTCCTGCACAACCCTTCCCCCGCCCCTACGGGTCCGAAGCCGCTTCCCAGGCCTGTATGTCTATCGTAGGGGCGATCCATTGCGATTGCCCTCACTCGACCGTACACCTCATTTCCACCAGACCTGTCATTCGCCAACAACGATTTCCAAACGGAGGTTGCCTTATGAACGCCCGTAATGTACCCGATACCATTCCGATCTCCGCCCTCAATACACTGGAGTATTGCCCACGGCGTTTCTATTACCAGTTTGTGCAGAGCGATATGGTGATTAACGAATTTGTGCTGGAAGGCACGCTGCTTCACCGCCGGGTAAATCAGGCTGGTACGCAAACGGTTGGGCAGGATGTCATGCAGACGACGCGATTGTATCTCTTCAGTGAGGAATTGCGTTTGTCTGGATTTACCGATGTCATCGAAGAGCAGCGAGGTCTGCTTATTCCGGTGGAATACAAGCATGGGCAGCAAGGAGAGTGGCTCAACGATGCTCTTCAACTGTGTGCCCAGGCCCTTTGCCTGGAAGAAAGGCTGCCAGGCAAGCCTCCTATTCCTTACGGCTACATTTTCTATGCCGGGTCGCGCCGTCGAGTACAGGTGGACTTCAGTGCAGAACTACGGGCGAAGACGCGGGCAGCTATAGAGCTGGCCTTTCAGGTAGCTGCGCTTGAGAAACCGCCGTTGCCGCTCGAGCCGCCATTGACAGCACGTTGTCCCAATTGCAGCCTCGTCTCGCTCTGTCTACCCGACGAGGTGAAGCTGCTACGATCTAGAAAGGAAAAAGCTCTTGCCAACACTCTACCTGACTGAAAACCAGGCTCTTGTGCGGCGCGACAGCGAAGATTGCCTGCTGGTGCAGATTCCCGAAAGACGCGGGAAAGATGGGGTAGCCTCTTCACCTGCGCGTAAGGAGCGCATTCCACTGGTGAAAATAGATGACGTGGCGGTGATGGGTGAAGTGACATTGACCGCTTCAGCCTTGCATTTACTGCTCGAACGCAACATCGAGATCACCTTTTTGGGCCATTATGGGCAGTTCAAAGGGCGTCTTTCGCCGCCATTTTCTAAGAACGCCATGCTGCGTATGGCGCAGTATCGAGCACATAGTAACATGCCTAAGCGCTGTGAACTGGCCAGGCGCTTTGTAATCGGGAAACTATCCAATCAGCGTACCATGTTACAGCGCTATCAGCGGCATAAAGCTGATGCTGAGATGACGCAAGCGATTGGCCAGCTTGCCGATCTGGTACATACCCTGGCTACACTATCCCTGGAGGAAGCCAACTCAATGCGGCTACTTGGGAGTGGAGACAATCGCATTGAAGGCACTCCTCTCGAGACGATCCTTGGCATAGAGGGGGCAGGCAGCGCCGCCTACTTCCGGTGCTTTGGTAAACTGATCAGCAACCAGAAGCAATGGCCATTTGCCAGGCGCATCAAACGTCCTCCTACCGACCCGGTGAATTCCTTGCTCAGCTTTGGCTACTCACTGCTCACTAACCAGGTAGCGAGCGCGGTGCAACTGGTGGGCTTCGATCACTTTGTGGGCTACCTGCATAGCTCATTTTATGGGCGCCCATCGCTAGCCCTGGATCTCATAGAAGAATTTCGACCAATCATTGTTGACTCGATAGTCTTGACGTTGCTTAACAACCGGATGCTCAATCCCGGTGACTTCGTAGTGGAGTTAGGAGCGTATCGACTCAAACAGGAACGACGCAAGGTCTTTTTCACCAAATTTGAGGAGCGACTTAACGAAGAGATCACGCATCCAGTATTCGGCTATAAAGCAACGTACCGCCGCTGTATCGAATTGCAAGCGCGATTGATCGCCAAGTTTTTAACGGGTGAAATTGACCAGTATCCTCCCTTCATCGTCAAGTAGGAGGTTATGAGCATAAAAAAGACTACAGGTAGCCAAACCACCTGTTATGTCATCGCTTATGATATTCCCGATGACAAGAGGCGCACCAGGGTGCATAAACTCCTTTCAGGATTTGGCAGGTGGACGCAATATTCGCTTTTTGAGTGTTTCTTAACGAAGAAAGAGCTGGTTCTCTTGCGTTCAAAACTGGCCGAGCACCTGGAAGCCGCGCAAGACAGCGTGCGATTCTATCCCTTATGCGCCAGTTGCCTGGACAAAGTAGAGACAGTAGGTGGGCCGCTGCCCGCCGAAGATCTGCTGTTTGTGATATAAGCCCAATCATTTCCGAGAGGCGGAGCGCTGGACTCTCTGAGCGTAGCCTCTCGGAAGACATCAGAAGCGGCTTGAGCAGGGATCAAAGCATTTGTACAGTGATTTGGCAGGCCAAATTTCCCCCCAAAAAGGGACCACTCGGAAATTGTTGCATTATTCAGCTTCTCATGCTACACTAAGAGGGCGCCAGTCTAAATGGCCGTGGAAGCCCGATTGAGGGTCGGAACTATTTCATGTGTAAAAGTTGAGCATTGATGGATTTCGCCTTTTCTAGAGTTTGTACGTTTAAAAGGATATACATCAAGGTATTGAGGTGAGCAACCGAACGACCATTGCGGACAGGTGGACGTTCGATGCCTTTGGCTTGGGCCTGACTGTTGATGCGCTCAGCGGAGGTGCGCTGGTTGTAGATAGCGTGGTAAAGCGGGCCATCACGGTCGAGGGTGACACGCATCTGCCGGCCTGGTTCCCAGTTGACATCTTTGACACAGCCACGGCCTTTGAGGAATTGCTCGTGTGGGCAGCTTTGGCCGGTCTTTTCGGGAAAGAGCAGAGGACAGCGAAAGCGTTGAGCCAGATAGCCAGAGGTGTGCCGGAACTGGAAGTGCGCGGTCATCGGCAGTTTCTCGGGACACAATGGGGTGCCATCGGCCAATCGTTCATAGATGGGATGGGCGTGCTGATTGAGCGGGATGGCCGCGATGCCGCCATGCAAGAGGGCTCGCTGGTAAATGTACCAGGCATCGAAAGCGGCGTCAGCGGTGACATGGGTGGGATAGGCATCCAAGGCGAGCACGGGTTGATCGTAGAGGCGGCGAAAGTAGGTGACATCGCCTTCGTTGAACGGTTGGGTGAACTCAGCCAGCACGACATCACCGTAAACCGGATCGGTGCAAGCCGCGACGCCGGAGCCATAGCCGAAAAGACTGACCTTTTTTTCTTTGGTGGAGCCATCAGGCTGGACTTGGTTGCTGCTCTTTTTGACAGCGAGGCGACAATCGGGGTCGCCAGCAGGGATGTGAGTGACATCGAAGCGGCCTTTGACATAGACATGATCGTTGTTCTCACGCACCCAGGCAAAGATGTGCTTGACATCGAAAGCCACCGTTTCGCCCAGCCCGGGGATTTCCTGCTGCAACGCTCGCACAGTTTGGATGAGCAGGGGCAGCAAGAGCGTTTCATCCAGGTGCTGGAATTGGGCACGCAGCCAGCGATCAGTGGGCAGGGTGCGCTCGACATCGAAGCCGTAAGGCGAGGCGGCTGCCGCAGGGGTCTGGGTGAGAGGGCGGAAGCCCAACTCAAGCACGAGCCAGGGATGACGGAGCAAAAAGAGGCGCAGCTGGGTGCGGTGCAGATGGCCTTCACACAAGCCAACCAGAAAGGCTTTGATGTAGGCACTTTTGGGATGGGGACGCGGGCCGCGCTTGTGACGAGTGGCGTCTTGCTGGTCCATCTGGCTCCAATCGAGGTGGGCAAAAAAGGCGCGATAGTGCTGCACGACGGGGTCGGCTTCGCGCAAACAGGAAAGCGTGTACTGGTCAAGAGGACGAAGTTCTGCTATCATAGGGGCAAGCTCCTTCTTCAAAGTTCCGTGAATAAGTGATAAGAGAACGTTGTCTCAGGAGCTTTCCTGTTGTCAAGTGCAGCTCGTTGCCTGTCTTTCTGGTTAGAGCGCTTTTCCAGCTTTTGCCGTTATTAATTGTTCCGACCCTCTCATCTGAGATTGAAACCAATCATTTGCTGCCAACGCACAGGGGGGAGACCTGAGTCGCCAGGGGCCTGGCATCTCATC
>CATPCK010000827.1 GCA_955652655.1 uncultured Ktedonobacteraceae bacterium
CAGCCTTGTAAGGACAGTGCCAGGAGCACTAGCAAGAAGCATATATGCCATGGAATATATCGTTTCATCATTTTTGTCCTATTTCAAAGCGCCAGCACTATTCTCGAAAGAGCCGCCGCGTATACATTGGTTTTTCATAATTGTAAAGCTGCGGGAGACTCAAACACGACCAATAACAACAGGTCAAGGAGACTGCGGATACCAAATGGATCATCAGTGCTTGTTCCATGCAGGCTCATACTGGCCAGTTGGCTTGCTGCCTGCCATGAGTTTGTAGTGGCTGGTACAGCTGGGCCAAACGGCTGCGTTGTTTGAGCCAGCACAGGTGTATTGGCATTGTTGTTGTTAGCCTGGACATTGCATCTCGCCTTATTGCCAAGTGCGAACATCCTGGCTATAACCTGCTGAATTGACCCACAGTTAGGATGAAAGATTGCTTCACCTGTATCATGTCCGGTTGACGCAATAGCCGCCACAGAGTAGGTTGGTGGACTCAAGATGACACGCTGTATCTTGTTTAGATCGATCGTACGGGCAAAATTCATCAATTTTATAATGTCCAGAATTTGCATATCTGTTTTGAGATAGCCGTTCAAATCTTTTGCCAATTCAGGGAGCTTATCGATGATACTTGAATTGACAAGCTTGGTTTTCAAACTGCTCAACACCTGCTGCTGGCGTGCTGAACGGCCAAAATCCCCCACGAGGTCGGCATGGCGCGAACGCACATACTCCAGGGCAGTTGGCCCATCGAGGTGCTGCGGACCTGGCGGCAGGTATAGACGCTTGTAGGCATAGGCATCTTTACTGTTTACGGTATCATCTGGATAGATATCGTCGGTAATTGGATGGGTCACATCAATATCGGTGCCGCCAGCAGTATCAACTACCTTGATAAATCCAGTCAGGCCAACCCAGGCGTAATAGTTGATGGGAATACCGAAATCTTGCGAGATGGTCAGGCGGCTCAATCCGACGCCATCATGGTTATTATACTTATCACCGTAATAAAATGCCTCATCCAGCTTCATCATACCATAACCAGGCACATTGACAAAAAGGTCGCGCGGAATAGAGAGCATCCCGACGCTTTTCGTCGCAGGATCAATGGTAACAACGATATCTGTCTGCGCCAGGTAGCCATTTTGAAATTTCTGATCTGTATCACTTCCCAACAAGAGAATATTAATACGTCCACCGCTCAAGATATCATTGTTATTGCCGCCAGTCACGTTCGGGTTGTCTTCTCCTTTAAGCAAAGGTGCCGTTTGTCCCACAATATTGTTTACGGGCGCGGCAAAGTTAGCCTCGTAATAGTAGAAGCCGGTGCCGCCCAGGATGATGAAGATGGTGAGAATAGCCACAGCCACGCGTGCCCAGATGGGGAAACGCCGCTTTTTCTTGCGCCATCCATTTTTCTGGACCCCGCCTTGAGGTCCCTGGACAAATGGCAACGCGCCAACCTGGCCATTGTAATTGTATCCCATTGGCTGCCCTTGCCATCCTCCCTGCTGCTGACCAGACATAGATACAGAACGTGCAGGTTGGAAGTCGTACTGGCCAAAGGTTCCGGGCATGGGTGATTGAGGATACGCTAACGGCTGCGAACCCGTGGGGTTGGAAGTAGTAGCGGGCACAGACATTGGGCTATAGGTTGGCACACTTTGCGCGCTAGCAGACATAGTTGAGAAAGGGGCATTTCCCGATTGACGCGGCGATACCTGCTCCCAGGATAAATTCTGCCAATACGCTGGATTGGTGATTGGTTCTTTGATTGGTCGCTGGACCGCAGGCTGTTTTAGCGTGTCCTGTTCTACCAGCCAGGTAGGCGAGGTTGGACGTGGGTTCGCGCCATCAATGGGTTGTAACATTTGACTGGTTCTATAGTTGGATAGAAGCCCTTTGCCGGCAGGTCGCTGTGTTACTGGTGGAAATGGTACTACCTGGGACTGCCCAGGTAGAACATTGGGAGGAATACCCGCACCCATATGCAACCAGCTGTCAGATGGTGATTGCTGTTCCGGCTGATTTGATTCGCCTTGAGAACTATTAGATGGCCCAATTTGACGGTTCACAGTATTTTTACCTGCTTCCTCTAACGCTTAGTTTGAGTCAGTCTATTTCTGGCTGTGCTTTTTTTCCGTTGTCCTCCCTTGCCCCCTTGCCTCTTGCTTCCTTGCCATTGTAGCCTGTACCCGAACTAGAGCCGTAGGGAATATTTTGTCTCTCTATAAATATCCCTGTCGGCACTAAGATATGGAAAAAGGGATGTTTTTCATTTTGCTTACTTAATTTATAACGTACAGTTTATCGAAACTTCACCACCCGCGCTAACTTATTTGCTTTCTATAGGACATTTAGCCTGTCTGAGTGGCATGGTTATCGATTTTTTTCTTCGAGCCTGGATTGTATAAAGGAGAGGATGAGTGATCCTATTAGTACTGTGAGGAGTACGATCTCCATTGTGCTAAATGTTTTGCGTTTTTGTTGCATGCTTGTTTTTTCCTGTTTATCTTACCCAGAGTTCTCTGTCTGGTCCATAACGATACTTCAGGTGGAAATGCTGGCTTACCCAGGCGTGAAAACCCGCCACCTGCGGCAAGTGTAAACGCGCCATAAAGAAAAGGACGGCGTGTACCTGCGGCTGTGATGCTTCACTTTCAAGCTGCTGAAGCGTCACGGAGCCACTGACGACACGAACGATCGATGTATCCACCAGTGAGGGTGGCGTTCTGCGATCCGCTACAGCCGCGGTAAACTGCCCGTCAGTTACGACAAGTTCGCCGGCTGTAATAGAGTTGTGCAGATCACGGGCGACCTGCGTTTGTAGCCCGATATACGCATCGCTGCCATGCCTATCGGCACTCTGATAGTAGGACGAATATTGAGGAAGATCAGTCACGATATTGAGCAAGATAAGCAAGGCGCCCAGGACGGGCATGATTTGGGAGAGTTTGAAGTGGGATACAAAGCCGCCGACCGGAAACGTGCGGTTTAAGCCCATCACGGCCATGGCAATGAGCGCGGGCTGGAGCGCGATAAAGTGTCGATAGAAGAGGGGAACTACCAATTGGAGCATGTAGGTGGAGACAAGGAGCCATGCCAGCAGGGGAATAAAACGCCAGTCGTGTCGTAGCAGTGCGTTGAGCGCACCGAAAAGCGCTACGATTACCAGGGGCCAATTCGTCAGAAAATAGCTCCGTAAGATCTCAATGTTATGGACCTGGTTATTGATCAGTATCGTCCGGGCATCAGTATGAAAGGTGATCACGTCGCGTATCATACTGGAATAGGTGCCGAAGAGGGGCAGCAAGACGACCAGCATCGTGCCCACACTGGCAATCACAAGGAGTGCCATGGGATAGAGGCTGTTGAGTCTACTGCGCCAGCTTGTGCCTGGTGCCTTGCGCCAGATCTGCCAGCAGCGTGCCAGCAGCAGCAGGGAGATAGGAACGATACTGGTGATGCTGAGTAACTTGCACAATATTCCCAGGGAGAGGGCTACACCGGAAAGGGCCGCTAAAGAAAGGCCAACCGCTCCCTCCGGTATCTCCCACCACAGATACGCCGCCCCCACGGCCAGGAATGAAAATGCCACCGAGGATACTTCCGCTTCGATCTTCTGTGACTGGCTCAAGTAGAGCGGGTCTATGACCAGCAACAGTACAGCAGCGATTGCTCCGAAACGTCCGCTGAGGGATTTCCCCATGAGGAAAGCTCCCACTAACCCGAGCAGCGACACGATGGCGATACCAAAACGTGCAGACCAGAGCGTACCACCGAAGAGAACATAAAAGGGATAGGTGGAGAACATGAAGAAGGGGGGCTGAGAGTAAAATATTTGCTGGTAGAGGGTGTAGCCTGCGCGCATGGAGAGTAAGGTTTGCCAGTATACTCCCTCATCGTAGCCATCACGGTCAAAGGGCAGGCCAAGGCCATAGAGGCGCATGCCAAAAGCGATTGCGAAGAGTGCTACCAGCGCTCCCCAGAAGAGTATGGTTTGCTGCCGAGTAGAGGGCAATAGTCTTGACTTCGCGGCTTTTGCTTTATCATCTGCTATGATACTTGCTGACATATTACGATTCTCACGACATTACGAGGGTAATACTCCACTAGAAGGGATGCAGGGCAGCGGTACTGCCTGCATCCCTTCTAGTGGAGCTGTTTTTATTTATCAATAAACGGCGGCGCATCTTCGTTCGTAAAGATCTGCTCTATACTCGTCACCTCATTCAAAGGGGGCAAGGACGAGGCTGATGGTGTCGAACCGACACGCGGGCCATCCTTCGCAGGGACATTGCCGTTTCCATTACCCCCAACGAGGGCATGGCCGTTCTTGCCGTTGCCATTACTATGGCCGTTACCTGTGCCCAGTAAAGCCTCGAAGTCGCTCAACACGACTTTGGTGACCTGGCGTGCATCGGCCTCGTCGATCAACTGCTTGATTTCTTCCGCCACCAACTCATCACGCTCGATCAATGCTTCAGCGACGGCGATGAGAGCCTCATTGTGATCCTGGAGAAGTTTCTTCACCGCTTTGTACTGCGACTGCAGCAGTTTCTCCACGCGCTCATCCAGCTTCGTCTGCGGCACCTCGGCAACTCTGGCTGAGGCCAGGGTACCATCCATACCCCACAAACCAACATAGGCGAAGGCATTTGTGGTTGCCTGCTGTAGATCGGAACCGACGCCGTTCATGTTCAAATCGAGGAAGAGTTCTTCCGTCGCACGAGCAGCCAGGGCTACCTGGATGCGCTCCAGGATATCTTCTTTGCTCAACGTTTTGATCGACTCTTTTGGACGCGGGAGTGCAAAGGCGGCCGCTCCTTCCAGGTCACTGCGTTGATGGATGGTGACATACGCCGGGAAGTATCGCTCATACAGGTAGTAAGAGGCCACGGCGTGCCCTGCCTCGTGATAGGCCAGTCGTCGCCGGTCGATCGGTGTCAGTTCGCTAGTCTGGCGAAGGCCAAACTCGTGCACATCCTGTGCCTCAATGAGGTCTTTGTAGGTGACCTTATCACGACCATCAAAATGTGCAATGATGACTGCTTCGTTGATGACGTGTTTGATGGCTACAGGCGTATAATCCACCAGGCGCTGAACTAAAGCGTTTAGCGAGATATTGGGGTCGTGCTCAACTTTCTTGAGGTAGTACACGATGACTTCGCCGCGATACTTGTCGGTCGGAGCGGCTACGTGAATCTTACGGTCAAAGCGGCCCGGTCGCAGCAGTGCCCGGTCAAGTGACTCAGGAATATTGGTCGCTGCAACGGTCAGGACGGGCTCATTCTGCACCCGGCTATGAGTGAGTCCAATCGTGCGCAAGATCTTCTTAAACCAGCCCGTCTCGATATTAGGCGGGTCCATCTCCATCAAAAGCTGGTTGAGGCCGCCGGTTCCGGCACCGCCCATCAGGCCCATCATACCGCCGCCCAGGCCCATGCCACCACCACCGCGTGAGGCTCCTATCGCATCGATTTCGTCCATGAAGACGACACAGCCACCATATTCACGAGCCAGGCGCCGCGCTTTGCTATATAACCGCCTGATCATCAAGATGTCCATGCCGATAAACATGGCGCGGAAACTGGCGGCGCTGGCATAGGCGAAAGGAACACCGGCCTCCGTACTCATACACTGGGCAAGGTAACTTTTTCCTGTTCCTGGAGGGCCTGTGAGCAGGAGACCGCGCACAGGAGAACCGCCCATTTGCTGGAACTCTTTGACGCCGCGCAACAACGCCACAATACGGCGGGCAGCCTCGAGCACTTCTGGATTACCCTTGTAGTCCTCAAAGGTTACACCTGTCTCACCCGGCATCACCCAGTAGAGCCGTGGGCGTCCCAGGAACCAGAAAATGGCAACGAACTGCATGATACCAAACAGCAGGGCAAAGCTGATCTGGAAGGCGTAGTATAAGATCGATCCAGGCGACGGCGCGTTCAACTGCGGTACAATAGAGACGAAAGTGTACCAGATGATAATACTGACGACGACAAGCCAGAACCAGCGGCGCCTGACAAAGCGTCCAAACTGATCCAAACCCAGATCGATTGATCTATCCAGGCTACTTTTTTTTGCCTTAGTATTTTCTGCCATTGTTAGGTATTCCTTTTTCTGCTCTTGAGATCAATTTCTTCCACACTACTGTAAGGGTGCACGGAAAGAGACGAGACTGACCGCAAGGAGCCTGCCTTGTGGTGTTGTAATGAAGTGCCAGATCATAATACCACTGACATTGCCACCTGGACCCGAGCTGGCGGTATCCACCTCTACAAAGCTATCCACGGAGGTGTCTGGCGCAGTGGAAACAGTAAGAACGGTAATAGTTTTCCATGTAAGGTGGGTTTTCGCCTGGCTGAACGAGTTGATCAGCGTACCCGTATCGGTAGGGCTAATGGCAGCAGCCGACGTGCCAGATGTCGCGAGCTCTACTCCCTGTGCAGTTTCCTGGCCAATGAGCGACAGGGTTGAGGCGTCGCCATCGCGCAGTGCGTAAAGCCAGTTTTTTACATGCTCTCCGCTGAAGTTTTTGCCGTTGACACGGAAGTTGAATTGGTCGTTGCCAACGCCAAATGGCCAGGTTTGCGTTACCGTGTAATAGGCGGCGATACTACTGCCAACGAGGAGGAGGAGCAAGAGGAAGGAGACCAGTTTATGGGACCTTATTGCTCGTAGGAAATAGTATATGCCCTTGAAGATAGGGCGAAAGATGGATTTGACGAACCGGGCGGCAGGAGTTTGGCTTGCGCTTCTCCTGGCAGGAGTTGACTTTACTTTTTTTTCTTCAGGTTTCACCTGGTCGTCTGAGCCTGTTGAGCCTGTTGGGCCTGGCTTTTGTTGAGTTGGTGCAGGGCTAACACTCATAATATCTCGCTTCTCAACTTTCTCGGGCGTTTGCGCGCGGCTGGCTTTCCCTTGTTCATATATAGCACGTCTCTACAGGGTGTGTGAATGTTTACTACTCTTGACTACGGTTACTATGACCTTGTACTCTCGCATTGAGAGTAGCGTAATGATGTATCATAACCATACACTACTGTGCTTCTTTTGGCAAGGTAGTATGTGACTGTTCGAAAAGCGGTAAAACTGGGGTAAAATAGGAAGGAAAGAGAAACAGAGGAGGGAGAAGTGCAGGTGCATCGCTATCAGTGTTTGCGGTGCCAACGAACCTTCCGGGTCTATCCCGAGGGAACGACGCGTGCCCAGAGCTCGCAACGGGTCAAAGGGCTGGCCGTGATGCTCTATCTCCTGGGGGTAAGTTATGGAGCGACCTCGTTGGCGTTAGAAGCCCTTGGGGTGTATC
>CATPCK010000828.1 GCA_955652655.1 uncultured Ktedonobacteraceae bacterium
CTGCAATACCAGGGTCGTTGGGATCCCTCCATCCTGTATGAGGCGGGACTGGACCCCGCGAGCGTCTTCACCGCTAACGGCCTGGAGTTCTGGGGCGACGTCAATTGGATGAAAGCCGGGATCATGTATGCTGACGTGATAACAACCGTCTCGCGTCGTTACACCGAGGAGATCCAGACGCTGGACTATGGCTGGGGCCTCGATGAGGTGCTCTTTCAGCGCCATCCGCGCATCTTTGGCATTCCTAATGGGCTCGATTGGGACGCCTGGAATCCCGCGACCGATAGCTACCTGGCAGCACAGTATTCCGCAGGGGATGCGCTACCGGCCAAAGCGCGCAATCGCACGGCACTGCGGCAAGAGTTTGGCTTGCCGGAGGATCCAGCTATGCCGCTAGTGGGCATCGTCAGCCGGCTCGTGGATCAGAAGGGATTCGATCTTATAGCCGCGATCGCTGCTGAGTTGCGTGAACTACCGCTGCAACTCGTGGTACTGGGCACCGGGCACCCGCGCTATGAGCAGTTGTTCCGCGATCTTGCCACGAGTACTGCGAACGTTCGTGTACACATTAGCTTCGACGTCGCCCTCTCCCACCGCATCTACGCTGGTGCGGATTTCTTTCTAATGCCGAGCGCGTTCGAGCCGGGCGGCCTAGGGCAGTTAATTGCCCTACGCTATGGCACGCTGCCCATCGTCCACGCCACCGGCGGCCTGGCCGACACCATAACCGATCTGGATGCCGATTCCAAAGGCGGCAATGGGTTTAGCTTCGCGCCGTACGAGTCCTCTGCGCTGCTCGATGCACTGCGTCGCGCCTTGCGTCTCTACGCAAAGCGCACTCGCTGGTCCACCCTCGTCGCACGCGCCATGGCTTACGATTCACGCTGGTCCGCCAGTGCCCGCACCTATAGCGACCTGTACCAGCGCGCGTTACGCTTGCCACTTATGTGATGGATGGATCGCATAACCAGTTTGTCACCTCATATAGGAAGATGAGGACGTGGTAAAATATGGAAGAGCCAGCTGTGCTAAGATTCGAGACGAGAAAGGAATGATCCATGACGCAGGAAAAACAGGAGACACGCCAGGAAGAGGTTGCTCGCATTCGTAGTTACCTGGCAAGTCAGGCAGTGCGTCGTACAACAGAGCAGCTTGTCGAAGCACTGCGAGAGGCACATCACCAGTTTCTGGCAGCGACAGCTGCTATCCCCGATGCAGCCTTTCGCACAACTCCAAAAGAGGGGGAATGGTCGGTGGCTGATGTCCTGGTGCATGTTCGCACCATCGCAGCTCTGGACGAACGGTCGATCTGTGGCGTTCTTGAGCGTGGAGAGCAGCCACCGGATGTGGCTGATGTGCTTGAACATACTCCAACGAATGCCACGCGAGAGCAAATCCTCGCAGACATCGAAGCGCTCCGTGAACGGTTGATTGCTGTCGTGCTTCAGGCAGATCCCCAGGCTCACCTCGACATTGTCTGGGGACACAATGAGTTCGGCAAGATGAACTGGCGTGAGTGGCTGCTTTTCGCTCGCGTCCATACGCTAGATCACGCTCGTCAGATACAAGCAATATTTTCGGTATTGGCACCATCGGCACAGCCATAGGGGAGGCAGCAGCACATGAAGCTGGCAATACATTTTGGCGTCACTACGTATACCTCCTCGAACGAAGACTGGCTGTCGGCGCTTGACTATGTGGTCGAAGCCGAGCGTTTAGGTGTAGACTCGGCCTGGAGTGTGGAGACGTGGGGTTACGATGGGGCAACGCCTTTAGCCTATCTTGCCGCGAAGACCAGCAGCATACGGCTTGGGACGGGCATTTTGCAGGTTGGCACCCGTACTCCCGCTCTGACGGCGATGACGGCAATGTCCCTGGCATCCCTCTCTGGAGACCGCTTTATGCTTGGCTTAGGTGTCAGCGGACCGCAGGTGATCGAAGGGTGGCATGGTGTGCGTTTCGCCCGGCCACTCCAGCGCCTGCGGGAGACTGTTGAGATTGTGCGTAGGGTAACACGCGGCGAGCGTCTGGTGTATCACGGGGAAATGTACAATGTGCCTCTGCCCGAAGGTGAAGGCAAAGCCCTGACCTCAAGTGTCCCGCCGCGACCAAACCTGCCCATTTACCTGGCAACCCTCGGCCCCAATAGCCTGGATCTGTCCGGTGAGGTGGCCGAAGGCTGGCTCGGCACCTCTTTCATCGCCGAGCATGCCTGCATGTTTTTCGATCCCATCGCTGCAGGTGCTGCGCATGCAGGTCGCGCCCTCGCTGACCTTGATCTCCTGGTCGCTGCCGGAGTTGTTGCCTTCTCTGACGATGTTGAGAGCCTGATTGCCCCCCGTAAGCCAGGTCTCGCGTTCACCCTTGGGGCCATGGGATCACGACAACATAATTTTTACAACGATGTGTTTCAACGCGCCGGGTATGCAGATGTTGCGCTTGAGGTGCAAGACCTCTGGTTCAAGAAGCAGCGCGAGGCGGCTGTAGCGCGTATCCCGGATGAACTGGTACTCAAGACCAACCTCATCGGCACGGAAGATATGGTACGCGAGCGTCTCCGCGTCCACCTGCATGTGGGAGTGAATACGCTGCAGGTGAATCCCGACGGGGAAACGCTGGACAAGCGCCTGGCAACGTTGGCGCGGTTGATAGAGCTCGTAAAAGAGATCAACGCTGAGACTTGAGGTTTTTCAAGAAAAAAATCCCACACTCACCCAGAAGCATTTAAGTGCTTGCTCTTTACGCACTAAATCAGTTATACTGCATCTGTATTTTCTCCTACCTCTAGTGGAATTGCAACTACACGCACATTACTGATGATGGAAAGAAACGTGAGGCATGAAGCAGAAGAACAGGCGCGCCAGCTCATTGATGAACGACTTGTCCAGGCAGGCTGGGTCGTACAAGATTACAAACGCTTCAACCTGGGTGCCTCTGTAGGCGTAGCCATTCGTGAATTCTCGGTTTTTACCTGTACCAAAAATATGCCGTAGCAAAGGAGAAAGAAGGTATGACACGTCGGAGTGGTTTTTTACATGCTGTCGCGCAGGCGCAACGGGATGCTGAAAAAAAGCGTATTGCCCAGATGCGCACTCAGACGCAAATTGTCCGGGAAGCGGAAAGAGCACAAAAAGCTTATTTAAACGCGCAGAAAGCCCAGTTGAGCGCACAAAAGGTGGCGCAGAAAGAAAGCGAAGGGCTCTATGTGGAGTCGCGTGTAGCTGAGGTTGCCTTACAGAATGAGCAGATCGAAAGGAATGTAGAACAACTAAAAAATCTCCTCACTGCGTCTCTCACCATTGATAATTACCTTAACTTTGAAACGTTGAAGCCTGCTCCAACTATCCCATTTTTCAATCCAGGCCCATTAGCAA
>CATPCK010000829.1 GCA_955652655.1 uncultured Ktedonobacteraceae bacterium
GCCGGGCGTATTGATGTCCTGCATCAGCAATATTGCCGCCACCAGGTTCATAATATTCGTTATCCATATGCCCTCATACACTAAAATGTAGGGGCGGGGCTTGCCCCCGCCCTGACTTGTCCCGCCCCGGCTTGCCGCCCTGATTTGCCCCGCCCTATTGTCGTTCTTGCATCAGCTCTGCCGCCCTCAATACCGCTGCCACCGGCTTGACATAACCTGTACACCTGCAAACATTCCCCGCCAGCGCGGCCCGTACATCTGCCTCACTGGGATGCGGATGCTCTTGCAGGAAGGCATACGCACGCATAATAAAGCCAGGTGTACAGTAGCCACACTGAGCGGCTCCCTCCTGGGCAAACGCCTCCTGGATAGGATGCAGTTTCCCATTCTGTGCCAGTCCCTCTATGCTCAGCAGGTCGCCGTCCTCGGCTTGTGCCGCCAACATACAGCAGGCATTGATTGAGTTGCCGTTCAGGATAACGCCACAGCCACAACAGTCTCCCGTGCCGCAGATCAGTTTCGTCCCTTTCAGGTGATGGGCATGAAGTGCTTCCAGCAGCGTTTCGCCTGGCTCTAAGTGCCACCTCACGGCGCGCCCGTTCACTGTGAGCGCAATCTCTAACTCAGGCATGTTGCCACTCCTTTCCATGGGGAGCCAATCCTGCCGCCTGGCGCAAAGCTCTCACCGCTGCCACCGCGCTCATCTTCCGCCGATATTCTGCTGTGGCTCGATGGTCGGTAATGGGCCGTACCTCGTCGCGTACGATCTCAGCTACCCGTTGAAAGGTTTCTTCTGTCGCAGGTTGGCCGACCAGGGCTTCCTCAGCTCGCACGACGCGCAGTGGCACCGGTGCTACCGCCCCCAGTACAAGACGTGCCCTGGTGATCTTACCATCCTGTATCTTGAGTGTAGTAGCGGCATTAACCATCGAAATATCTTCGGCTGTGCGGCCAATTTTATAAAATCCACCGCGCAGGTCATCACCAACGGCCAGGGGAATACGCAGTTCGCTGATCAATTCTCGTTCGCGAACGCTTTTAGCTGGGCCGACAAAGAAGTTGTCCAGCGGTACGACGCGTTCACCGTGCGTCCCGACGAGCACCACCTCGGCATTTAGCGCAAGCAAAGCAGGAGGAGTATCGGCGGAAGGGAGAGCGGAGGCGACGTTTCCTACCAGTGTCGCCATATTGCGAATATTGGGCGAGCCGCACACAGCTGCTCCGCGGGCCAGTATGCCATCTGCAAGACGCTGCAACCTGACCTGTTGAGCTACCGTACGCATCGTTGCTCCCGCGCCGATGTGTAGCCAGCCGTTCTCCGCGTTGATATAGTTTAGCCCTAGTTTGCGTATATCCACCACCTCGCGCACTCCCACCATGTAGCGTGGGTTGACCAGCAGGTCTGTCCCCCCGGCAATAATGGTGCGCCCATCTTCTGCGAGCAACGCCGCCGCTTCTACCAACGTCGACGGCTTATAATAGGCCGCGATTTTGAGCATAAATATGCTTACCCTTTATTCAGAAAATATAGTATCGCTTCTAATACGCCGCCTGCGATTGCACGTGATTTATCCGAGATGGTGAAACAATGCTCCCGGGCTGCCCGTGGATCAATGTCACCAACTTTCATCCCTGGAGTGACATCCAGGCCGTCACGTACAAGGCCTCGCAGGATGCCGGTAATACACGCCGTTACAGGAAACTCATCATTCGTGAGAGACCTGACAACCGCGACATGTTCACCGGCCCGCACAAAGTCACCTATCTGTCGCACTCCATAGAGTTTCCCTGCTCCAGCTGCGCGCAGCAGGCGCTCTATGGTATAGCCGTCAATAGCCCCCGGTACACCTGTGTTTGGCTCAGCACTCCCGTCCAGGTAAACGCGTCCCAGGTTGTGTCCCCGATTGGTCTCGATCACTGCGTGGACATCTTTGCCCGCCTCATAGCCTGGACCAAGTGCGATAACGATGGGAGCCTCTTCCATTGTTATACCGCTATTATACTTTGAGAGCGTCGCTTCTACCAGCACAGCGGGACGTAGCTGTGTGAGCATTGTGCCATTAGGGTCAACGACTACAGGCACCTGCCCCTGCGCCAGCGTGGTTTGAATAGCTTCAAGAGAAGTGGCAAGGCGGGCAGTCACCTCTTCAACGGTGATGGCTCCGAGCGCGACCGCTTCGGCGAATGCCACAGTACGTCGCACGACCGTTGGCTCCGCCAACTCAGTCGCTATGACTGGGAAACCTGCGCGAGCAAGCCGGTGAATGACGCCTGTTGCAAGATCGCCCGCGCCTTTGACAACAACCAGTGTATCCCGGATGGTACGCACTTCTGAATGTATCACTGGCGTGTTTCCTTGCTAGTGCCAGCCAACGTAGCGCAATGCCTGCGATACCTGTTGACCAGCTTGCGTCACAGCGCCAATCAGCTCAGCCTGTTTCGGGTGGCATCGTTCGCTTGGACCGCCAATCGATACGGAGGCGACGACTGTGCCGAGGTGATCAAAGATGGGGGCTGCCACGGCATCGATACCCTCCTCGAGTTCACTACACGAGACCGCGTAGCCGATCTTCCGTACGCGACGAAGTTCTTCAAGCAGGAGATGGGGATCGGTAATAGTGTTCTCGGTGTAGCGCGCCAGCGTCGCGTGGCTCAGTATCTCACGCAATCGCGCCTCCCATTGATAGGCCAGCAGCACCTTCCCTGTGGAGACGGCGTGTGCGGGGAGATGTTGTCCTGGCACGTTGACCGC